>DATDKO010000317.1:0-2527 GCA_036519935.1 Rubrobacter sp.
GGTCCCTTCGAGGGCAATCCCTGCGTTCATACCGTCGCGCGCGACATCGGTGTAGAGGACCGAGGCGACACCGTCAGCGGCCAGTTCTTTCGAGAGATCCAGGACCGAGACCCCGCTCGACCTCCACCAGCCGTGCGTCGCGACGACTCCCTCGCGAGCGTCGACGGCAACGACCATAGAGTCGCCCGCCTCCTCGACCGCCCTAAGCCGCAGGTCCCTGTCTTCGACCGCTGCTGTCCCCATAACGACGCGCCAGGCGCCGGCACCCCGCACGGCGCGCAGGTCTTCGATAGAGCGGACACCCCCCCCAACCTGGAGCGGTACACCAACCACCCTTGCGATACGGCGGATGAGCTCGAGCTGGACTGGTCTGCCCTCCTCGGCGCCGTCGAGGTCGACGACGTGGATCGCCTGAGCCCCCTGGCTCTCCCAATCGCGGGCTCGCTCGACGGGGTCGGCATCATACTCTTTGGCCCGCCCGAAGTTCCCCTGCTTCAGACGCACGCATCGACCGCCGCGCAGGTCGATAGCAGGATAGACGGTAAAGTCAGTCAAACCGATCCCGCCCAGGCCAGGAAATTGTCGTACAGCTTCAGGCCTGCACTGCTGCTCTTCTCGGGATGGAACTGGACCGCCACGAGGTTCTCCGATCCGGCCACGGAACAGAAGCGCGTCCCGTAGTCCGTCTCGCCGATGAGGTCACCTGTATCCTCAGGCACGGGGTAGTAGGAGTGAACGAAGTAGAAGACCTCACCGTCGAGGCCCTGGAGGACAGGGTGATCCCGCACCAGAGAGATCTCGTTCCACCCAATGTGCGGGACTTTGAGCCCCTCTCCCTCAAAGCGCACTACCTCCCCCTCCAAGATCCCAAGCCCCTCCACCCCCGGCGACTCCTCGGAGGCCTCGAAGACGACCTGCAGCGCGACACACACCCCGAGGAAAGGTTTGCCCGACCAGAACGCCTCCCCGCACGCCTCGTCCATCCCGCGCTCCCGCAACTTCCTCATGCAGTCTCCGAAAGCCCCTACACCTGGCAGAACCACAGCGTCGGCCGCGCCCACCCGCTCTGGATCGGACGTGAGATCCACCTTCGCACCGACCTTCTCCAGCGCCCGCGTGACGGAGAGCGTATTCCCCGCATCGTAATCGACGACAGCTACTTGTAAGGCCTCAGGCATCAGGTTCCGGATCGGCTCTTCGTTGCCCCGGTTGGGCCAGGGAACCAGACAAAGGCACGCTGGTTCGGGCGGGCTCTCCCGGAAAGGCGCATGCCACCCGCACGATTACTTACCTGAAACCTAATCAACGACCCCTTTGGTGGACGCGCTGCCTGACGTGCGCGGGGCGATGCCCTCCCTCAGGGCAACGGCCAGCGCCTTGACGCCTGACTCTATCTTATGGTGTGCGTTCTCGCCGTAGTGGCAGTTGAGGTGGAGCGTAAAGCGCCCGTACTGGGTGAGGGCGCGTAGGAATTCAGGGAACAGCTCCACGTCGAAGGTCCCCACTTTCTCCGGCATCGGGCCGAGGTTGCACGTAAGGTGGCTCCTGGCCCCCAGGTCGACGACAGCCGTCGAAAGCGCCTCGATGAGGGGCGCGCTCGCGTCGGCGAAACGCGTGATGCCGCTCCTCTCGCCGAGCGCCTCGTCGAGGGCGCGTCCGAGGACGAGCCCTGTGTCCTCGACCGTGTGGTGGTCATCCACCCACGTATCGCCCTTGGCCTCCACCGTGAGATTCATGCCGGAGTGATGGGCGAGCAGGTGCAGGAGATGGTCCAGAAATCCTACCCCCGTCGCGACCTCGGCCTCCCCCCCGCCGTCGAGTTCCAGGCTCACCTTGACGAACGTCTCCGCCGTCTCTCGTTCAGCACTACCTTTACGCGCCATCTCCCTCCCGGATCTCTAAAGCCAAGGCATTCTATCTGACAACCTCTACCCCACCCGGGTAGTGACGCTCGCGGCATGGTTCCTGAAGCCTTCGAGGCGGGCCAGGCGTTCCACGTGTGGCCCGAGGTCTCGCAGGGCGTCCCTGGTGAAGTGAATGTAGTTCGTCCTGGCGAGGAAGTCGTGGGTACCGAGGGCGGAGGCCCAGGTAGCGGTCCCGCCGGAGGGCAAGGCGTGGGAAGGTCCCGCCGCATAGTCGCCGAGCGCGACGGGGCTGAAGTCGCCAACGGCGACCATGCCGACGGCGTCGAGGTCCCGCACGACGGTCAGCTGGTCGACCGAGATCACGTGCGCGTGCTCGGGGGCGTAGCGGTTGGAGATCTCGACGGCCTGCGCCAGGTCCTCGACGCGTACGAGCGTCACGTGCCCGGCAGGCTCGCCGGAGAGGAGCGGCTCGACGCAGGAGATCAAACCCTCGCTCGGGGTGAGCAGCACGGCCGACGCCCCGGAGAGGTGCTCGGCCTGGGCCATCAGGTCGGTGGCAACGCGCTCCGGCACGGCGCCAGCGTCGGCGATGACCAGCACCTCACTCGGCCCCTGCGGCGCGTCGATGCCGACGATCCCGAAGACTTCGAGCTTCGCCGCCG
>DATDKO010000318.1:0-2463 GCA_036519935.1 Rubrobacter sp.
CTGGAATCCAGCAGCCACAAACATCTTCGGATACTCAGCTTCCGAGGCGCTCGAGCTGCGTGTCGAGGACTTGGTCCCTGAGTACCTCAAGGATCAGCATCGCGCAGGCATTGCCCACTACGCTGAGACGGGACATGGACCTTACATCGACTCGCATAGGCCACTGGAGTTGCCCGCCATAAGGAAAGGCGGTAAGGAAGTCTACATCGAGCTATCACTCAGTTCTATTGGGCCGGAGGGCGGGATCGACACTAACGAGCGCTTCGTGCTCGCGATCATTCGAGACATCACCGAGCGCAAGCGGATAGAAGAAGAGGTCAGGCAGCTCAACAAGGACCTCGAAAAGAGGGTTGCAGAGCGTACCGAGCACCTCAAGAGCGCCATGGCCAAGCAGCAGCAGGAGGCTCAGGAGAGGCAGCGCATCGAACAGTAGCTGCAGGTTGCGCGCCTGATCCAGCAGACCCTCCTGCCGAGATCGGTGCCCGAGCTCGAGGGTTATCAGATAGCGGCCTATTATCAGCCTGCTCGGGAGGTAGGCGGCGACTTCTACGACTTCCTAGAGCTGCCCCAAGGACGCCTAGGACTGATCGTGGGGGACGCCACCGGCCATGGCATGCCAGCGGCCCTGGTGATGGCCACCACCCGCGGCATGTTGCGAGCCGGCGCCCAGACCTCGGACTCGCCGAGCGAGGTACTCGAATGGGTCAACAACATTCTTCACCCGGAGATTCCTCCCAACATGTTCGTTACCTGTCTGGCCATCCTCCTGGATAGCAGGACTGGGCGGCTGCAGTACGCCAATGCCGGACACGACCTACCTTACCTGCGGCACGCTGACGGCGTGAGCGAACTCCGTGCTACGGGGATGCCTCTGGGCTTGATACCCAACATGAGCTACGAAGAGAAGGAGATCACGCTGAAGCCTAGAGAGAGTGTACTCCTCTACAGCGATGGACTGGCGGAGGCTCACGACTCGCAGCGTGAGATGTTTGGTTTCCCACGAATGCGGGGGTTTGTTGGTGCACACCCAGGCGGTGCGAGGTTGATCGATTCTCTGCTGGCCGAGCTGGAGCGATTCACCGGAGAAGAGTGGGAGCAGGAAGATGACATCACTCTGGTTACCCTGCAGAGATCGGCACTGTAGGCTCCACCGCCTTCTAGCGAACCTCGCGCGGCTCGCACGGCTAGAGAGCTACATTCATCTTCGCGGTGCCGTCCGCTCCGATCAGCGCTCGGAACGCCAGGCGCGGCGTTGTCCCAGCTTGCCTGGGCCCACGGTGACGCGGGGTGGAGCAATCCGGTCGCTCATCGGGCTCACAACCCGAGGGTTGCAGGTTCAAATCCTGCTCGCGCTACCAATCTTCGTATGGCAGGCTCAGGAGTGAAATAGGATAAATAGAGAGGAGGTTGAGCCCGAGTGGAGCGAGGAGTTCTGGGGTAAGCTATTTTGGCAACAAGTCATATGAGACCAGACGGGATGAGGTTGTGGTAGATGTCTAGGGAACTGACTCCTGAGATGCTAGAGGAGCTGCGTACCCAGATAATGGGCTACTTCGAGGCTTATTACTCGGCGCTTAGGAACGAAATCGCCGGGCACGACGCACTCTACGACTCGATGCCGCATCATTTCAAGGGCAGCAGAGAAGTTGTGACGAACTTTTGTCGGGATGGGGTCCTTATAGTGCACCAACCGGCAGAGACCGGGCAGGATTCTTACGTTTTCGAGTCGGTCCTCGACACCCGGGTCGAGGATGTGGTAGCCAGGTACACTCCCACTCTCCCAAGCGGCGAGAGCGCGACCATAATCGATTACTCGCCATACGAAGACTTCGGGACTTTCAGCCTCACCGAGCCGCTGCGACAGGAGGAGAACGGCCGTACCTACGAATCCGAGTGGACCCGCATGGATATCGCGAGCTGGAACAATCTCGGCGTGTGGCGAGATAAACACCAGGCGCGTAGGCTAGCTAGAAACGACCTACGTCCCTACCTAGAGGAACTCTAAGGGGTAACTTCCCTTCGCGGCCACCGTTACGTTGGAGTGGGTGAGCCGTGTGCTTGAGCCGTACACGCCCAAAGGAACAGGCCTCGAGAACCTCGGCACCCCGCCTCCGAACCTCACGGAGGAAGCCTCCCCTCCGGGAGGAACGTCTCTCCATCGTTGGGCGACACAGACGAAGATGGTAGCTCACCGCCCCGCAACAGGACAAGTTAAATTACTGGATCTCGGCTCGCCCTTTGCTAGTGAGCCGAACGTCGTCACCTATGACCGTCATGTTCTCTTCACGTCCGACGATCCGGCTGATGCTACCCGGCATCGCACCCCCAGCCCGATAAGCACGACCCGGATCGACGAAGCCTTCATCCACGAGATGCCCGAACAACTCGTAGGATTGGTCTTCGCTCAAGCCGATCTCGTTGCCTATGCGTGCGACCTCGGTGTCGGGGTCTACCTCGTCCCAT
>DATDKO010000319.1:0-5969 GCA_036519935.1 Rubrobacter sp.
GATCTGCGAGCTCGGGGTGGCATGGGGATCGATGTGGCGTATCCTTAGTGTCATACGCTGGCTCCTTGGTGAAGAAGGTTGGTGGTTCTTCCTTCACCTTACCAAGAAGAGCCAGCGTGTTCGTTAACTAAACCGTATTGCCTTTAAGGCGGCTTTGAGGAGCTCTGAAGGATCAGACATTGGGACCTGCAGAGAATAGTCAGTTTTGTGCGATCCTACTCAGGGGTTTGTCGAGGCCCCTAGCGTCCCTCGAGACCTTCACCTTCCTCTATCAAACCCTCCTACAAGATGTTCAGCGCCGGCAACCCGAATGTGTTCAGTGATATACCTCCATATTGTAGAAAAATCGACTTCAATGCAGTCAGAATAGACGGACTTACGTCAAGAATGACGTAACTACTTGATTCCTGAGCAGAAGTTCGTCTACAATATACGGAAGGAAGGGAAAGATGAGCGATGACATCGCGAGCAAGGAAGCACGATCACGTCACCCGTTGGTCGAAAATCGGGTGCAAGCCGAGATAATGCTCTACGTTTGCGCCGCGGCTAGGCCGGTTTCTAGGAGCCAGTTGATGGAGGCGCTGGGCTCAAGCCGTGGCAAGATCTCGTCGGAGGTCGGGCGGCTGATCGATGCTGGATTGCTTGCGGAGGGGGGCTTTGCCGAGTCGGAGGGGGGACGCCGTTCCACGCTGGTCGGCATACCCTACTCCGCTGGGCTAATCGCGGCGATCGACATCGGCGCGACTTCCATCAACGTCGCACTTACGACGCTGGGCAGCGAGCTTGTTGCCCACCGGGGTGAAACCGCCGACGTGCGGAACGGCCCGCTACCGATTCTCGATCGAGTGAAGGCGATACTTGCGGAGATCCTTGAGGAACAAGGAGCCGTTCCACAGGATGTCTTAGCGATCGGCCTCGGCGTTCCCGGCCCGGTAGAGCAGGCGTCCGGTCTTCTGACGGTTCCTCCGATCATGCCAGGCTGGGATCGGTTCCCCATACGCGGCGCGTTCGCCGGAGAGTATGCTGCCCCCGTTTTCGTCGACAATGACGTGAACATAATGGCGCTCGGAGAGCACTGGGGAGGGGTGGCCAAGGGCGTCGATGACGTGATCTTCGTGAAGATCGGTACGGGTATTGGCAGTGGGCTCATCATCGGCGGACGCCTACACCGCGGCACCCAGGGCTGCGCCGGGGACTTCGGTCATATCTGCGTAGATCCCGAGGGTCCTGTCTGCTCATGTGGCAACGTCGGCTGCCTGGAGGCGATGGCGGCGGCGCCGGCGATCGTGCTGCAGGCGGAAAGGTGCGCCAGGGAAGGTGAGTCCCAGCCCTTAATGGCAATCCTGCAAGAGAGGGGCGAGCTCAGCATGAAAGATATCGCGGGGGCCGCCAGGCGTGGAGACTACTGTGCTCTAATGGTTATCCGTACGTCGGGGAGGTTGATCGGCCAGACACTGGCCTCGGCCGTCAACGTACTCAACCCCTCGTTGATCGTGATAGGCGGTGGGGTTTCCCGCATAGGCAACGCGCTTCTGGCGGAGATCCGCAGTGCTGTCTATCAGCGGTCGTTGCCGCTTGCGACGAGGAATCTGCCCATCGTTCTTAGTGAGTTGGAAGACACTGCTGGTGTCGTTGGCGCGAGCGTGTTGGCGGCCAAAGGAGTGTTCAACGTATCTGCCGGGCATCGAGATGGAGGAGGTGATCCGGTGGGTCTCTAGGTAGGGCAGACATCGTATAGATAAGGGGTTTGTGCTCGTAAGAGAACAAAGAGTGATAGGAGGAGCAAGCTTTGAGTGCACAGACAAGTGGAGTGGGAACCGCCGCTCTATCGGCTGCGGATAGGAGGCGCTTGTTCGTGGCGAGCTGCATAGCGCTGGTCGCCACCGCGATGACCTTCGCCGTGCGCGGCGATATTATCGGGGCGTGGGGGACCGGCTTCTCGTTGGACAACCAGAGCATAGGCTATATCACCGGCATGGCCTTCTGGGGATTTGCGCTGTCGGTGATCATCGGAGGGGCGATCGTTGACTTCATAGGACTGAAGTCGATGTTAGTTTTGGCATTTGCGACGCACGTGTCCGGCATCTTGGTGACGATATTCGCCGGCGGTTTTTGGATGTTGTTTTTAGGGACGCTGCTGATCGGTATCGGCAACGGGGCAGTAGAATCGGCCTGTAACCCGCTGGTCGCCACAGCGTACCCGAACCAGAAGACGGCGAAGCTGAACCGGTTTCACGTGTGGTTCCCGGGTGGCATCGTTATTGGCGGGGTTGCTGCGTACTTGTTGACCACGGTGGGGCTCGGCTGGCAGGTAAAGATGGCCATCATCCTGATACCGACGCTCATATACGGCGCGATGTTTTTGCGCCTGCGGATACCGGAGACCGAGCGCGTGCAGGCCGGCGTCTCCTACTCCGGGATGTTCAGAGAGGCTCTGCGTCCGATGTTCTTGGTCCTGGCTTTCTGCATGCTCCTTACGGCTTCTACCGAGCTCGGTACTAACCAGTGGCTTCCGAACATCCTCACCACGACGGCCGCCGTATCGGGAATCTTGGTCTTGGCCTACATCAACGGTCTGATGGCGATCGGACGCTATTTCGCCGGTTCGTTTGTGCACAACATCTCTCCGATAAGCCTCTTGATCGGCTCCGCCACCGCGTCGCTGGTGGGTCTGCTCCTCTTGAGCGCAGCAAACTCGGCCCTCTTCGCCTTCATCGCGGCCACCGTCTTCGCCGTTGGGATATGCTACTTCTGGCCGACGATGTTGGGCGTGACCTCCGAAAGGTTCCCCGCTGGCGGGGCGCTTCTCTTGGGCATCATGGGTGGCATCGGAAATATATCGGTGGCCATCACCATGCCGATCCTCGGTGGAATCTACGACGCCTACGGTCCGACCACGGCCCTGCGCACGATGGCGATCCTGCCGGTTATCCTGCTCTTTATCTTCGGCTTCATCTGGTTCCGTGACCGGGCGAGGGGCGGCTACAAGGCCGAGAACCTGACTGATGATCGGCGACCCGAGGACGGCCCTTCGCCGGCTGAAACACCGGTCCCCGGCGGCTGAGAGCCTGACCTGCAAGCATTAATTCGGAGGATCCGCCGACTGCAAAAGACCCAGCTAAATGACGACTCTTACCCCGTTGCGACGAGCTCTCCCCGCAACGGGGAGCAGTCGTAGGAGGCAAGACAGGGCAGCGATGTGGCCGGTCCTGGCGGACGAAGTTTAGTTGAGAGGAGGATTAGTGGCGCGACCAATCACGTTATTCACCGGCCAGTGGGCAGACCTTCCCTTAGAGAAGCTGGCGCCACTTGCCAAGGAGATGGGCTACGATGGCCTTGAGCTCGCCTGCTGGGGCGACCACTTCGAGGTTGGCAGGGCCCTCTCGGAGGACGGCTACGTGGAAGGCCTTCGGAAGGTTCTCGAGAACAGCGATCTTGAGTGCCACGCCGTCGGCAACCACCTAGTCGGCCAAGCCGTCTGCGACCCCATAGATGAGCGCCACAGGGCCACCTTGCCACCCCAAGTCTGGGGCGATGGAGATCCCGAAGGCGTCCGGCAACGTGCGGCCGAGGAGATGAAGGACACTGCCAGGGCCGCCTCCAGGCTCGGAGTGGACGTAGTAACGGGCTTCACCGGATCCTCGATCTGGCACAAGCTCTACTTCTTCCCTCCGACCTCCCAGAAGGAGGTGGACGAAGGGTACAAAGACTTCGCCGAGAGGTGGAACCCCATACTCGACGTCTTCGATGAGGAGGACGTCAGGTTCGCCTTCGAGGTACACCCCACCGAGATCTCCTACGACATTTACTCCACGCAAAGGGCGCTGGATGCTATTGGCCGCCGCGAAGCCTTCGGGTTCAACTTTGATCCCAGCCACCTCTACTGGCAGTTCGTCGACCCAGCGAAGTTCATTTACCGCTTCTCGGACCGCATCTACCACGCTCACATGAAGGATGCACTCAGGACCCTCGACGGCGAGAGCGGCATTCTATCCTCCCACCTCGCCTTCGGTGACCACCGCAGGGGCTGGGACTTCCGATCAGGCGGACGCGGGGGTGTGGACTTCGAGGCGGTGATCAGAGCCCTCAATCGCATCGGCTACAACGGACTGCTCTCTGTGGAGTGGGAGGACGCCGGCATGGACCGGGTGCACGGCGCGAGGGAGTCGGCCGCATTCGTCAGGAGACTAGACTTCGAGCCGGCGGCGGCCGCCTTCGACGCCGCGTTTGGAAGGGAATAGCATGAAGAAGCTGAAGATGGGCATGGTAGGTGGGGGCTCGGGCGCCCTCATCGGGGCGGTGCACCGTAGGGCTGCCATCATGGATGGGGAGGTCGAGTTCGTCGCCGGAGCTCTCTCTTCAAATCAGGAAAAGGCTCTCGCCTCGGGCAGGGAACTCGGGCTGACAGACGAGCGCAACTACGCGTCCTGGGAGCGCATGCTCGAAGATGAGCTCTCCCTGCCAGAGAAAGAGCGCGTCGATTTCGTGAGCATCGTCACGCCGAACCACATGCACCATCCCGTCGCGCGCGCCTTCGCGGAGGCCGGATTCAACGTGGTGCTCGACAAGCCGATGGTCCATACCTCCCAGGAGGCCGAGGACCTCATGCGAGTGGTCGAGAGCAGCGGCGTGGTCTTCGCCGTAACCTACACCTACACGGGATACCCCATGGTCAAGCAAGCCCGGCACATGGTTCGCGAAGGACTTCTCGGCGAGGTCAGAAAGGTGATAGTCGAGTACAACCAGGGGTGGCTCGCCAGCCAGCTGGAGGAGAGCGGGACCAAGCAGGCCGAGTGGCGAACAGACCCGGCCCGCTCGGGGATAGCGGGAGCCATAGGCGACATCGGCTCCCACGCCGAGAACCTCGTTGCGACCATAACAGGCCTTGAGGTCGCTGAGATCTGCGCAGATCTGACCACCTTTGTCTCAGGAAGACGCCTCGACGACGACGGCAACCTCCTGATCCGCTACGAGGGTGGGGCAAAGGGCGTCATGGTTGCCTCGCAGATCTCCGCCGGAGAGGAGAATGACCTGCGCATCAGGATCTACGGTACCGAGGGAGGCCTCGAGTGGCGCCAGGAGGAGCCCAACTATCTATTCCACAAACCCACTGAGGAGCCAGAGCGGGTACTCAAGCGTGGCAACGACTACCTCTGCAAGGAGGCAAAGAGCGCGACAAGGTTGCCCTCGGGCCATCCTGAAGGCTTCATCGAGGCATTCGCAAACGTTTATATGAACGTTGCTGCGGCGATACGCGTCAGGCAAGAGCAGGTCGAAACGGATGGGTTGCACTGGGACTTCCCCACCGTCTACGACGGGGCGCAGGGCGTCCACTTTATTGAGAAGACGGTGGAGAGCAGCCGCAGCGATGAGAAGTGGTTGGCCGCCCGGTGGTGCGCTACGGGAAGGAAACACCAAACCTTGAAAGCCTCTACGTCGAACAGGAGCGACTAGATCAAGCTGATTCCCTCGAAGGTGCCACCATGCCCAACGGTCAGAAGTACGAAGAGTGGCTCAAAGACAAAGGAGCTGCTAGGGAGGGGGGTCAGGAGTTAAGGCCCCCGGTCTGTCAGAAGAGGTCCGGCTGTCCAGACCTCGATGTGTATAGAAGCCAGTTTGAGCCGTTGTCTCCGCGGTTAGGTCCATCTGGGTTGTCGAGAACCCGTTCCTCGCCTACAACAAGGTTTGAGGAGGCTTTGAGATGCTCTACTGCATCGTGGATCAGGATCAGCATAGGAATCGTGGGTTCTCGTGAGATAAGATAAGCTGTGAATAGACTATGAGTGGTTGCGGACGGCGTCTTCGGACCGGTCTGACCCATAGATAAGCTGTGAAAGCAATGTCGCTTTACCGGGAGCAAGCACGATGAACCGATCATTCAAGCCACAAGGATATTCGAGCGTCTCGCCATACGTCGTTGCGAATGGCGCGCAGGGTGTCATCGACTTCCTGATCGAGTCGTTCGATGC
>DATDKO010000320.1:0-7338 GCA_036519935.1 Rubrobacter sp.
GCGGCAATAACATGCCCCAAAAGCACAACATGCGCAACATAGGGCTCTCGGAGCCGTTGATCAGCGGGTTGCGCAACTGAATCGAGAGCAGCAACACCCACACGACGAAGGTCATAAGGCGCGTGCGGTAGCCGACGAGCATACCAAACGCCGCGAGCGCCGCGACGCCGAACAACAGCGCCTGGAACAGCCCTCCCCCGTTGATGAGGTCGAGCGAGAACGCCCAGGGGCTCAACACCTGCTCCACAAGAACGGTGCGGGGCATGATGCCCGCGTCGGTGTAATGAGCGGAGAGGTCGGTAGCCCGAATGGCAAGGTCAGAGAGCACAAGGAGCGCCAGCACGATGCGAAACGTCGCGAGCGAGCGCAGGTCCGCGCCGAAGATCTCCAACACCTTCGCGTACGCCCAATGGTGCAGGGACCAGTCCTTTGGTGTGCCGCTCACGTCGAAGAGTCCTGGTCTCTTACATGGCCGGGATCGAAACGGGGGAGGGAGATATTGATGGATTGCCCCAGGCAGCGTCGTACTGTAGGAGGCTGTGAGCTATACGCGGTCTGCACGTACGATCAGACGCTTCTGGAAGGTAGGGATCGGAGTGCAAGTCTGCAACGTCAGCATATCCCTCCCCTAAACCTGCCCCATAACCCATGAATCGTCGGGGGCAGCAAGGAAGGTTTCACTTACCCGGTACTCATAGGTACGGCCTGTGCGGTCCTTGAGCACTACCTTATCGCCCTCCCTCAGCTTGTCGAGGTTATAGAAGATCATACGACTCCAGGTTCCCCTAAAACCCATTCGATGTCCTGCCAGGTAGACGTTCCTCTGAGCACTCTGTGACCATGGCAAGGAGGTCTCCGGGACGTGGGCCACCCCCGTGGCCAGTGCCCACTGGCTATCTGAGTCGAACACGGGAGCGTTGTAGATGCCTATCGAGTGTATCGTGAGGCCCATTATCGCCCCGGGAAGCAGTTCGTAGCGGCGTGCAGCATTGGCGCTCTGTCGCTCTTCTTCGGTGGGCTTGGGCCAACCGGTATCTTCGGCCGCCGGCAGAAGTTGCTCTTGTGGCTGTGTGTGGTGCTGTTGTGGTCGGAGTTCCGGCTCAGAGGGTGTTTGCTGACCCGCCGGTTGAGGCATTTCGGATCGAGAGTTCGAGGGTTCGGGTTCAAATGCAGCGGCCACCAGCTCCTTGGCATCCTCCTTGCGCTGCCTCACCGGCTCACCAGAGGAGGAGCCGTACCCAAGCGACTCCTCCTCCCCAGAGGAGTACCGCGGCGCTCCGCCAGGGGACTTCGTGGCAACCTCTGCTGCGACCACCCGCCCTGGCTCGCTGCGTAGAGCGATGCTCACCACCACCGCGGCGATCACGAGCGCGAGGGCGAGCGACATCATGATCACACCCACCTTCATGAGAAGCGAGTTTCCTTCTCTGAACACCCGCCTGCCTTCCAATGCAGAGTGCTACCGCCGGCGCACGTAAAACAGCCCTATGGCCGAGCCGCTTATGAGCAACGCCAGCACAGCGGCCACCGGCATGAGGACGGAGAGGCCACCGGTGTTGGGTAGTACACGGTCGTTGGGGATCGTGTCGCGAATCACGTCGTCCTTGGCCGAGGTGGTATCGCCGCCGTTGGTCGCTGCTCCAGTATTGCTCGCTCTGGTGGTAGATCCGGTGGTCGTTCCTGTTGTCGTACCCGTGGTGGTGTCCGTGGTACTCGTGGTGCCGGTAGTGGTACCCGTTGTCGTACCTGTGGTGCCCGTTGTCGTACCTGTGGTGGTGCCCGTCGTTCTCGTGATGCCGGTAGTGGTACCCGTTGTCGTACCTGTGGCGGTGCCCGTCGTTCTCGTGATGTCGGTAATGGTACCCGTCGTCCTCGTTGTCGTATCTGCGATGGTGCCCGTCGTTGCCGTGGTGTCGGTTGGCGACCCAGAAGGCGCACCGTGGCAGCTGGCGCTACCTCCGTCGGCGTCTCCCCCGTTAGGCGCCGTAACGAATTGCCAGTCGTAGCTGTCGGGATGGAGGTTCATCTCCAGCACGCCGTTCACGCCGGCGATTTGGACCTCGCTGGTGGGGTGGATTCTGTTGAACTTCCTGAGCTCGGCTCCGCCGGTCCCCACAATGAACTGACGGATCCCTTGAGCCGGGTCCGTCTGACCACTCGGGTTCAGCGGGGCGAAGCGTTCGTAGTCGTGGTCATGACCGTTTAGCACCACGTCCGCACCCGCCTGGTAGAGAGCATCCCAAAATGGGGCCACAGAGGCATGGTCGCCATGGATGCCTGAGCTAAAGCGTGGATGGTGCCAGTAGGCAAGTGTGCACGCGTTCGAGTGGGCGGCAAGATCGGCCTTCAGCCACTGCTCCTGGGGGGATCCGGGGTCGCAACCTCCCACCACAGACGAACAGTTAGAGTTCAACGAGATCACATGCCAGCTTCCCAGATCGTAGGAGTAGTATCCTTTGCCGGGCTCGCCAGCCGCTGCCCCGAAGTAGTCGAAGTAGCCTGAGGAGCCAGCCGCCTCGTGGTTGCCTGGGCTGGGCTTGGTCAGCGCCTTGAACTGGCCCCACGTCGGATCGTAGCATCTGGCGAAGTCGGCGTCGGTGCCCCTGGGATAGGCGTTGTCGCCGAAGGTAGCGACCGTGCCATCGATGCCCGCTAGCAGGCCGGCCAGCAAGCCGGCAGTCGCCTCGTCGCCGATGCTTCTGCAGGAGGCTATGTCCCCAGCCCCGACCAGGACCGGGTCACCGCTCACCTGCCCCGTGGCCGGTCCGCCCGCCCAAAGGGTCGCTACCATCAGCGCCAGCGCCAGCGATACCGCTAGCCTCCGGAGCATCGCGCTACCTCCCTCGCTCTAGCGCTCCCCGCGTAAGACCGAGACATGCTGTTGGACGATCGCCACTGACATTGACGACAATGTCACTACCGTCACCAATGTCAGGAAGCGCTGCATCGACCCTCGCCTTTTTAGAGAGGCTGGAATGATCAGCCCCGCCACGTTTGTACAACGAGGCAAAGTATGAAGGCTTGCAAACGTTTGCGCAACCTCTAAGAAAGCTACTTCTACATACAAGGTTGGGTGAATACGGGTTGGAAAGAAAAGGGCCGAGGACGAGTGTGTCACTCTACGAAACCGGAAGCTAAGGAGCGGAGACGGGGAGAAACTCGGGCTGACGGTGGATCTCTCGAAGCTGTTCGACCAGTTGTGTTGGCTCTGGGACTACCAGGCTCTCTCGCGTCTCCCCCGAGTCGACCTCGTAAGCGATAGCGACTTCCGGTTCGATCACTATGTGGCCATCTCCCCTCAAGGTGTCGACGTTCCGTTGTACGGCGGCCTTGCTCCACATAACGTCGTTGACATTAGGATAGAAGACTACTGGTTTCGGAGAAGCGAGGATTGTGGTGGTCAGCAAATTCGAACCGAGGCCATTGGCAGATTGCCCTATAACGTTGGCCGTAGCGGGTAAGACTACGAACATCTCGCACCACCGGGCCAACTCTATGTGCCCTGGTCTCTTCTCCACAGTAGGTTCTTGATCCAAAAAGACTTCATCGCAGACCAGGGCGACGGTAGAGGGTGGCAGCATGGAGGCCGCGGCGGCGGTCATGATCACCCTTACCTCTCTTGCGAGCTCGGCGCGCAGGGTGGCAAGGTAGGAAGGAAGGTTGAGGACAGCCACAGACCCTGACACCCCCACCAACAAACTATCCATCAGTTCCCCTCCCTGGTCTCTCTCCGGGTATCTCAGGCCCCTGTTACCAGCTTCTCATAGTCCTCTCGCAGGCACCTGGCCTGGCTCACGCATGCCTTCTGGAAAGGCACCCAGCTCGGGAAAGCTGGCTCGGCGAGCCTGGCTGATTCGGCGAAGAATGACTCCGCGTGGCTTAGAGCCTCGGAGACCACACCCTCGCCAAGAGCCCGCTCGTAGAACGTGTCCGGATCCGGCATCCTCTGTGTGACGGACCGATGAAAGTATTCGAGAGCGCGCCCCACGGCCCAAGTCAGGTTGCGGTTCTGGAAATCCTCTTCTACATCGAGGGCGTCGTCGTAGAACTGGACGCCGAGCGCCCAGTTGTGCCAGGAGGACCTCGCCCGCTGAAGAAGGCTGTCCGCCGCCCCCGTGAGTAGGAGCACGGCGTCCACTGGAGCGCGAACAGGACCGTGTCTCGTTCTGGCATGCTCAGCGTATTCTTCCAGGCTTATCGGGGGGATGAACCCTCCGAACCGAGCTCCGTCGAGGATCAACGACAACCCATGGCGAGCATGTAGCACCGAGAGCACTGGGAAAAAGGACGCGGCGGCAGCACCATCTAGGACTGCAGCGTAGCGCGAGTTGATAAGCTTGATCAGGGCGTCGTTGAGCCTGTGTGCCGAAGATAAGCCGGACGCAGAACCAGGATGGTCGACCATCTCGTCGAGCCAGCGGTTGCGCGCGTACTCCAGCTTCCCCGCCACGGCCAACTCACGCAGCGCGCCCTCGCCAACCTGTTCGCGCGATGCGTGGGGTAGAAAGTGAAGAGGCATCAGATGCACAGCGGGTTCATCCACGGTCAAGTACGTATAGTATGACTCGAAGACCTTCTCCCGCGTCAGAGGCAGCGAGAGAGCCGCCATTTCAGCCTCTTCACCGATGCGGCTAGCATTCAGCATTGCGGATGCGGCGAGATCAACACCTTCTGAGCGTTTGGCCCGTGATGCGCACACGACGCCCCCAAGAACCTGCAGCCCTCAGTCCGAGGATGCCTACTCAGCAGTTCCAGTTGCTGCAACGCCTTTGCACGACAATAGCGCCGTTGCCCACCGCCACGTAAGGCGTTTGCCCGAGCGCAGCACTAACGTAGGGTGTGGTGCTCTCTGAAGCGGGGTAGCCCTGTTCCTGTTCGGTGCGGGCTCTTGCCCTTGCCAACAGCCCGGATATGCCTAACGGCCCGCCGGCCACCCGGTCATCGATGTAGTTTTCGTGTTGCAACCCGATCCCTCCCTCACTTACTCGGTCTTCTCTGTCCTCTCTTGCGAGATTCCCTACTCCATTTCTTGTGTGAAATCTATCCTTCTCGCATCCTCCATTCCCAGTCGTGGTCGTCCAACATCCGCAGCGCGCTTCGCGGCGTCGTACGCCTCGACGGCCGTGCGGTGCTCGGCTCCATCTCGAAGTTGCATCGATAAATGGGTCGAATCGATCATCTTCGCATCGGCCGCGCTAACGGCGACTATGTAGTACCAGAGTGGTGGCGTTCGTACGCCTTCGCTCTCACCATGATTATCGACGAGTTCGAGTGCTGCCTTTAGCGCATCGTGCAGTGGCGCAGATTTTACCGTCTGAGGTTCGAGGGCGCGTGATCTCCAGCCTGCAGCCCAGCTTATTTTCGATGCCAGGACATCGTCGCACAGTATCTCTTCCTGGAGTTCGTAGAGCTTGCGCGCCGCATCGGGCGTAATATGCTGTGTCTCGCTCGAAGGATCTCTCATGACGGCTACAAGTCGGATGGTAGCCAGGGCTCTCTGCGTGTCCGACTCTGACAGACCCTTTATGCGGCACGCCTCTACGACGGCGTGGGCTGCGTGCGTCAACCGGTCTGCCGCACCAGAACTGACGGCCTGCCATTCGAGGGACTCGAACTGTTCCTGGGTACTGAGCCATCCTGTCTGAAGCCTGTGCAGGAGCGTCGTGGCAACGGCAGGCGTATAGCGCAGGGAGAGTCCGGCTGTAAAAACGAGGATGCAAGAGATGGCCAGGCATGCCTCCAGGGTATTCAGCGTCTCCAGGATAGCTCGCCGCCCTTCTCCGGAGAGCCAGACCCTCAAGCCGGCAAAGACCGTCGATTCCAACGCTATCAAGGCTATGCACACCATACCTACGGAGAAGGCGAGGTTCTTGAAGTAGAAGCGTCGTTTGAGCCCTGTTGCCCGCCCGGCCATCACAAAGACCATTGCAGCAAAGCCCGAGTAGATTACCTCAGGGGCCATGATCAAACCCTTCAATACGAAAAACTGGGGTGGCGCAGGAGCATAAACACGTAAGGCCGGAGATGGCCAGACGAGTCCTACGGCGGTAGCAAGGCCCACCGAAAGTAGGAGGACTAGTGGCGCCGGCCCCAGTATCGCCCGCAACCAGGGCCTGCGCGCCACCGGCTCCGCCGGGAGTTGGGCGGGCAGGCCGCCGGCCAGGGCGAGGCATACCCAGGCTACTATGAGCACCACCGGCAACTCCGTCATAACTGCCACCATAATCTCCGCCCGCCCGCCGGAGAGGTCGACCAGGGCTACGGCGCCGAACATCAGCGCCACAAAGAGCAGATTGCACGCGGCGAAGACGCTGAATTTGGTCCTTCTGGACGGAAGGAGAAAACACAAGAAGAAGATGAACGCCACGAAGCTTACACTGCCAAGCACGAGAGCCTGGTGTTGGGCCGCACTCATAGCACGTCGTACATATCGTGGGCGTAGGGACTGTCGTCACCCAGGCAGGCGGCGAAGAGAGCATACGAAGCCCTCAGATTGGCCTCGCGCTCCCGGAGTGACTCCTCGGCAAATGGGTAACCTCGTGCGAGCTTCTTCCCTTTCTTGAGGGGAAGGGTCGTAAACGTTCCCTGTTCGGCATGCTGGTCGTCATCCTCGAACTGCTCGTCGGGCTCGATCAGTAGGTCGCCAGCGGCCAGGTGCCCAAGCTCGTGCAGGATGGTCAAGGTCAGGACCAACGGGGGCAGGCTGCCTGGTACGAAGATGGCTGCCAGGTTCAACTGCTCCGAATATCGAAGTTCCCCAAGCCGTCCCGAGATCGCCAGGAGGCGTGAGAGCTCGGGGTACCAGGAGTCCGGGATCACATGTACGGTAATGGAGATGTTCAGGTACTCTCCGAGAGCATCCGAATAATCTTCGGGCTCGAACCTCCGGCCCGACAGGCCAAGGACAGCCAGTTCTTCCTGAAACTCTGCGGCCGTGAGCAAGGATCTCGATCCGTTGACACGAGACCGTGCGGCGCCGAGGTTTCGAAGAGGACGCCAGAAGCCGGTCAACCTGTTCAGAAAGGGGCCTGCGAGGTCACGTTTCGGCGCGTCAACGTTCATCGTCGACCTCGTGTGCGCCCTCGAACTGCCTGATAATACCGAGGATCATCTGTTTCTCACGCCCGGGCAAGTGCAGGCTCTTGTGGGCTATGGCGCTTACGGTCTCGTCCCGAAAGATGCTCATCGCTTCTTGATCCAGAAGTGGCAGCTTTCTCGTCGAATCGAGGAAGTACGTGGGATGCACGCCGAATACATCCGCCAGGGTAACCACCTGTTTCATGGACGGATCGGTCAGTTTCCCCGCCCTGATCTGCTGGAGGAGTTCCTCGGTCAGGT
>DATDKO010000321.1:0-3807 GCA_036519935.1 Rubrobacter sp.
CCTGCATTTCAGGATGCTCCGGCCCACGGCCTCAGCATGCCAGCTTGTCAGCTTCTTGTTTTCGCTAAAAGCCAGTCTTGTATAGCCGAATGCGCGGTTCGTAGTAGGTCAATCCCTCTGCGATTCGCCCTGGTAGTCGAAGCCTTGTTCAATGTCCACTTGCCGTGTTAGTTTCGGTACTATAGGGTAGCTTGATCCAGGACGAGTGAGGGGCAACATGGTCGACCGGGGTTCTCCCTAGCTAGTCGGAACGGAAACACGCTGGCCGAGTTGAGGCGGAGGGCGCTGGTGGTCGCGCAGGGGGTCGAGGAACGCTTCGACGCCTTCAGGTTCGGGCTGAAGCGGCGCCTCGGGCTGCTAGATCCATTCGAGATCCTACCTTACCGGGGCCATGGCACGACCAGGGAGCTGTTCCTGAGGGGCCGCGTCCTCGAGGAGGCTGGCATCACCCGCGCTGGTAGGGACGATGCGGTATGGAAGAACATACTCAATATGGCGCGGCGCTTCGCGAGCGATGAAGTGGCCGGCGCGCGGGTGAGGGCTTCTTTCGAGGGTTTGCAAGTCGAAACCACCGCCGATGTGGAGGGCTTTTTCGAGGTGTGCTTCCAGCTTGCGGAGCCGCTCGACGGTCCGGCCGGGTGGTACGAGGTCGGGTTGGAGCTCCTCTCTCCACCGTCGCCGGGTGGAGGAAGGGTAAGATCGAAGGGACACGTGCTCGTGCCGCACGGGGCCCGTTTCGGTGTGATCAGCGACCTCGACGATACGGTGGTGCGTTCCAGCGCGACGAACGTGCTGAAGATGGTCTGGATAGTGGTACGCAACAACGCTCACACGCGGCTTCCTTTCGAGGGCGTCGCCGCTTTTTACAGGACTTTGCAACTGGGCCCGGACAGCAGGTCTTCCAACCCTGTCTTCTACGTGTCCAGCAGTCCCTGGAACATCTACGACATGCTCGTGGACTTCTTGAACGTGCACGGCGTTCCCCATGGACCGCTGTTTCTCAAGGACTGGAGCCTGAGCGTTCTCGGGAAGCACAGAGACTACAAGATAGGGGTGATCCGGCACCTCCTCCGCATCTACGAGGACCTACCTTTCGTCCTGATCGGGGACTCGGGGGAGGAGGACCCGGAGATCTATTTGCAGGCCGTGCAGGAGCACCAGGGACGCATCAAGGCCATTTACATCAGGGACGTCGCTTCGGTGGAGCGTGACGCCGAGGTCAGAGCGATGGCCGACGAGGCGCGCAAGCTCGGGACGGAGATGGTGGCGGTTTCCGAGACCACCGCGGCGGCCGAGCACGCGGCCTCCATAGGACTCATAGCGCCGGACGCGATAGCCGCGGTCCGCGCCGAAAGCGCTGCCAGCTTCTAGCGCACTCCCGTCAAGAACCGATACCGAAGCTGGCTTCTACCTCGGGGATGCGTTCGTCGTGCCAGGTTATCCCGTAGCGCTCGCCGAGATCGACCCGGGCTCGCCTGTGCTCCTTGTCACTAAGCTGCCGCGAGACGATCTCCTCGTACTCGTCGAAGTAGCCTTCGAACGCGCTGCCCGGCGTGAGGATCTCCATGATCCGTACGGTCTCTGCGCCCGTGTTGTAGAAGGCGTGGGGTACGCTCCGCGGTTTGATGACGTAGGAGCCTTTCTTGGCGAGCACGACCTCGCCGGCTACGTAGCACATCATCTCGCCCTCCAACACGAACGAGCATTCGTCTTCGCGGGTGTGGGTGTGCGGTGGGATCATCTCGCCGGGGGGGAGACCCCACTCCTCGATCTTTAGCGAACCGCCGGTGGCCTCTGCCGTGACCTTGTGCATTATGTCCAGGACGGGAAGGTAGGCGCCATGGTCCGGGCCGATGAGGATTTCGTTTTCTTCTAGCGACACATCATTACCTCCTTCGAGTACGCCAGCCAGTATACTCGCCCGGCTCGAAATATTGCCGCTCTAGTCGGGAGTGCTTCCCGAGGGCGACCGTCCGACCTTCCAGGAGTCATGTTTCCTGGCGTACAGTGTAAAATCCTTGTTGACTCCGTGTTACACGCTAGGGAGTGAAGAGCATAAAAGAACGTGAGTTGGAGAAGGCTGAGGAACGGAGAGGGGAGGACCCTCAGGAACGAACAGCGCGGGAGCTCATCGAGCTACTGAACGAGCTTCGGGTGATACTGCCTGGCGTGCAAGTGCTCTTCGCCTTTCTCCTCACGGTGCCGTTTACCCAGCGCTTCCCGGATCTGGACGACCTGGAGACCGGGGTCTTCTTTATGACGCTGCTTTGCACCGCCGTAGCAACGGCGCTCCTCATAGCGCCCTCGGCGCACCACCGTATGCTGTGGCGCGGGGGTGTCAGGGAGCAGCGGCTGGCAATGGGGAACATACTCACCATTGCTGGGCTCATCTTCCTCGTGCCTGCGATGGTCGGGGTGGTATTCGTGATCACCGACTTCATCTTCGGCCTGACCGCCGCCGTTGTCGTGATGGTCCTTCTTGCCCTCTTCTTCGTGATGCTGTGGTTCGTCTTCCCGCTCCGATACCGCGGTAAAGATGACTAACGCTGATGCTCTAGTCTGCAGAACCGAGCCTGGGATCAGTGACGGCCCCTTCTGAGGCCGATGAGACGAGGGCCGCGTACTTGGCCATCACTCCTGTGGCGAACCGGGGCTTGGGCTCATGCCACGCGGTGAGCCGCGCCTGTAGTTCCTCTGAGGGCAGGTCCACGCTCAAGGTTCTTTTCTCGATGTCGAAGGTAACGGTGTCACCATCATTCAAGGCTGCTATGGGGCCGCGGTGGGCCGCTTCGGGGGCGACGTGGCCGGCCATCAGGCCGCGGGTCGCGCCGGAGAAGCGGCCGTCGGTAAGGAGGGCTACGGTCTCACCGAGACCCTGCCCGACAAGGGCCGCGGTCACGCCCAGCATCTCGCGCATTCCAGGTCCGCCTTTGGGGCCCTCGTAGCGGATCACGACCACGTCGTTCTCGGTGATGTCTCCAGCCTGCACGGCGTTCATGGCGGCCTCCTCGGAGTCGAAGACGCGGGCAGGGCCCGTGTGCTCCAGGCGCGTGTAGCCCGCCACCTTGACCACGCAGCCCTCCGGTGCGAGGTTGCCCTTGAGGATCACGAGTCCACCCGAAGGCCTCAGCGGCTCTTCGACGGAGACGATAACGTTCTGTCCCGGCGTCTCATCGGCGTCCTCGACCTCCTCGGCGATGGTGCGGCCCGTGGTGGTGAGCTGGGTCCCGTCTATGAGGCCTGCGTCGAGCAGGCGCTTGCCGAGCAGACGGCTCCCGCCAGCGCGGTCGACGTCGACGGCCGTGTAGCGGCCCCCAGGCTTGAGGTCGGCGATGATCGGGGTACGTCCGCTCACGCTGTCGAAGTCGTCGATGTCGAGTGGGACCCCGACCTCGCGGGCTATCGCGAGCAGGTGCAACACGAGGTTGGTCGAGCCTCCGGTCGCGGCGCCGGCGGCGATGCCGTTCTCGAACGCCTCGCGGGTCAGGATGCGCCCCGGCGTGAGGCCGCGCTCTAACAACTCCATGACTAGCCTGCCGGCGCGGGCGCATACCTCGTCCTTGCGGCCGTCGAGGGCTGGAGGGCCGGCCGAGCCCATGGGCGAGAGGCCGAGGAACTCCAGGATCATCGCCATGGTGTTCGCCGTGTACTGGCCGCCGCACGCGCCCGCTCCCGGGCAGGCATGTTCCTCCAGGTCGAGCAGGTCCTCATCAGACATCCTGCCCGCAGCGTTGGCGCCGACACCCTCGAAGACCTCCTGAATCGTTACGTCGTGTCCCTTGAAGCGGCCGGGGGCTATAGAGCCGG
>DATDKO010000322.1:0-9229 GCA_036519935.1 Rubrobacter sp.
GGCCAGCATACCCGTCTTGATAGTCTTCATCATCTCCCAGAAGTACGTGATCCGAGGAGTGGCCCGCAGCGGACTCAAGGGATAGTCTCGAGGGCTTGTCAACCGAGGAAGCCGGCGGTTTATGGTGAGGATCGAGCCGCTGCCCAGAGAACTAAGGGAGGACCATAACGTTGAACAAAGAGCAGGCGAACATGGAGGATGGACGCTACATAATCTTCTACACGTTCGACGACCCCGAGTTTGAGGACACCAAAGAGGAAGAAGAGAAGTGAACCAGCTCCGCTGGGACCCGACGCTGCGCGAGTGGGTGGCCTACGCGACCCACCGTCAGGACCGTACGTTCCTTCCACCTGCAGAGTATTGTCCCCTGTGCCCGACAGAACCTGGGGGCTACCCGACGGAAGTGTCGAGGGAGCATTACGATATAGTCGTTTTCGAGAACAAGTTCCCCTCTTTCGCTCCGAACGCCCCTGTCCCCGACGAGCGTGGCAGCGACCTTACGCCTACGGCTCCAGGGCGCGGAATCTGCGAGGTCGTGCTCTACTCGGACGATCACGACGCGACGCTCGCGACCATGAGCGAACGCCGCATCGGGAACCTCATCGAGGTCTGGGCCGACCGTTACAGAGAACTTGGAGCCAGCGAAGAGGTCGAGTACGTCTTCATCTTCGAGAACAAAGGTGAGGCCATTGGTGTGACTCTGCACCATCCGCACGGCCAGATCTACGGCTACCCATTTATCCCACCGCGTCCCGCGAAGGAGCTGGAAGCAACCCGAGAGTACAGGGCGCAAAACGAAGGCCGTTGCCTGCACTGCGACCTCCTCTCCCAGGAGCACGAAGACGCCCGTAGGGTATTGATCAAGGGCGAGCACTTCACTGCATTCATCCCGTTCTACGCCCACTTCCCCTACGAGGCGCACGTCTACTCCTGGCGCTGCGCGCCCTCCATAGCGGACCTCGAAGGCGCGGAGATCGAGGACCTGGCGTCCGTTCTCAAGCGGTTGCTCGTTGGCTACGATTCCCTTTTCGGCTTCTCGCTCCCCTACATGATGGTTATGCACCAGGCCCCGACGGACGGCGAGGTCTACGATAGCATCGCTCACTTCCACATCGAGTTCTACCCGCCGAACCGTACCGCGGATAAGCTGAAGTACCTCGCAGGAAGCGAGACCGGGGCGGGCGCGTTCATCATGGACGTTCTGCCGGAAATGACCGCCGAGACCCTGCGCGGGAAGATAGAAGGCTCGTGAAGGTCCTGGTAACGGGCGGGGCTGGCTACATAGGTAGCGTCGTCGCCTCCCAGCTCGTCGATGCTGGCCACGAGACGGTCGTGCTCGACGACCTCTCCAGGGGGCACCGTGAGGCCGTCCCCGAAGGGGCACGCCTTCTCCAGGGGAACCTCATGGAGGTCGAGTTCGCACGCGAGACAATCTCCGAGGGCTTCGACGGCGTGCTCCACTTCGCGGCGCTCTCCCTCGTCGGCGAGTCTGTAGAGCAGCCCGAGATCTACTACCGCAACAACGTCTGCGGGACGCTCAACCTCCTGGAGGCGATGCGTGAAGCGGGTACAGGGCGGCTCGTCTTGTCGTCGACGGCGGCCGTCTACGGGGAACCCGTAGAGATCCCCATACAGGAATCGGCCCCGACACTGCCTACCAACCCGTACGGTAGCTCCAAGCTCGCCGCGGACCGGCTCATCGGCGCCGTGTGCGATGCTCGAGGGCTGGCAGCGACGAGCCTCCGTTACTTCAACGTGGCGGGGGCGAGCGGCAGGTTTGGGGAGGACCACCATCCTGAGACGCACCTGATCCCCCTCGTCCTCAAGGCCGCAGCGGAGAGCTCGTCCGTGAAGATCCTCGGCACCGACTACCCGACGCGCGACGGCACCGCCGTACGCGACTACATCCACGTCGAAGACCTCGGCCGCGCCCATCTGCTGGCGCTGGAGGCAGCCAGGCCAGGAGAGCACAGCGTCTACAACCTTGGCAACGGCGCCGGCTTCTCCGTCAGGGAGGTAATCGAAGCCGCCCGTCGCGTCACAGGCAAGAGCATAGACGCCGTCGAGGCGCCGCGGCGGGCGGGGGACCCCGCCGCGCTTGTGGCCTCGAGCGAGAAGATCCAGGCCGAACTCGGATGGAAACCCGAGAAGCCGAAACTGGAGACCGTGATCTCCGACGCCTGGGCCTGGATGCGGGACCATCCCAACGGTTACGGGTAGGAGCTTGCCTTGCGAGAGACAGAACAAAGGGCGGCAAGGGCGTACAGAGAGCAGTTCAGCGAAGAACCCGGGCTCGTGGTCAGCGCTCCTGGGCGCGTCAATCTTATAGGAGAGCACACGGACTACAACGGCGGCTTCGTCCTCCCCTGCGCCATCGACCGCCGCATCGCCGTCGCAGTAGGGGCCGGCGAAGGCGCACTCTACTCCGCGGACTTCGACGAGACCCGTCTGATAGACGACAAAGACTCTTCCTGGGCAGATTATCCGCGTGGTGTGGCGTGGGCGATGGGGGAGGCTGGATACGAGATCGGGGAGTTCAGGGCCGCCTTCGCCGGGGACGTGCCGCTCGGCTCGGGACTCTCCTCATCTGCCGCAATCGAGGCGGCTACGGCGCTCGCCCTGGATGCGTCCTTCGGGCTTGGGGTCGAGCGCACCGACCTCGCCATCATCTGCCAGCGGGCCGAGAACGACTATGTGGGGGTTGGCACCGGCATAATGGACCAGTATGCCTCTCTGCTCTGCGAGGCCGGTGCGGCCCTGCTCGTGGACTGCCGTTCGTTGGAAGCAGAGAGCGTGCCGCTCGACCTCGAAGTGGCGGGCCTGGCCCTGATCGTCTGCGACACCCGCGTCGAGCGAGGTCTAGCCGACACCGGCTACAACGACAGGAGGGCGACATGCGAGCGTGCGGCCCGAACCTTGGGTGTCGAGCAACTGCGCGACGCCACGGAAGAGGACCTGGATCTCCTCTCCGGAGCAGAGCTGAAACGCGCCAGGCACGTCGTCTCCGAAAACGCCCGCGTCCTAGAGGCGGTCGGGGCGCTAAGAGACAGGGACTTCGAAGAGTTCGGGCGCCTGATGTACGCCTCGCACGCCTCTCTGCGCGACGACTACGAGGTCTCGACCCCCGAGCTTGACACCTTCGTAGAAGCGGCCGAACAGCACGGCGCCAGGGGCGCGCGTCTAACAGGCGCGGGTTTCGGTGGGTGCGCGATCGCCTTAGTATCCGAAGGTGGGACCGCTGCGTTTACTAACGCTTGCGAGCGGGAGTTCGCCGGGCGTGGGTTCGAGGTGCCCGTGTTCTACGATTTCGTTCCGGCGGCAGGGGCGGAGATTGCAACAGAGATCGGAGAATAGACCAGGTTCCGGTCTTCAGTCAGAGATCTACCGGTGAGAGGGGCGTAGATGAGCAGGGAGATCAGAGATCGCAGCTTGCGGGAATTGATGGAGGAGTGGGGCCTTGGGGCGCTCCTACTGAGCAGTCCGGCGAACTTCGCCTGGTACACGGGCGGCGCGGACAACAGGGTGGATCACGGCGACCTCGTCGGCGTGGCCAGCGTCCTGGTCACCACGGATGACGCCTACATCTTGACAAACAACATCGAGGCACCGAGGATGCGCGAAGAGCAGACTCCCGAGATGGAGGTGGTCGAGTATCCCTGGCACGAGGAGTCCGCCGCCCTCCTGCGGGAGTTG
Organism: Rubrobacter sp.; assembly: GCA_036519935.1. Taxonomy (GTDB): domain Bacteria; phylum Actinomycetota; class Rubrobacteria; order Rubrobacterales; family Rubrobacteraceae; genus Rubrobacter_D. The sequence goes on from DATDKO010000322.1 coordinate 3,694, forward strand.
ACCAGTGGCGCCGGCGTGGGGACGGACTTTCCTTCCACGTCTGGCTCGGATCTTTCGGCCGAGATCTCACCCCTACGCTACGTACTCGACGGGGACGCCATCGAACACTACCGTCACCTCGGCGCCGACACAGCCCAAGCGATGTCCGAGGCCGCGGGCTCTGTATCACCGGAAACGGATGAACTAGAGGCTGCGGCGGAGCTAGCGGCGGCTTGCCTCGGGCGCGGCATGTTCGCCCCTGTTCTCCTTGCCGCCTCTGATGAGCGCCTCGTACGCTATCGGCATCCGGTCCCGCACGGAGGGCCCTTGGGAAAGCAGGCTATGCTCGTCGTCTGCGCCGAGCGCGGCGGACTCTTCGTAAGCCTTACGCGAATGGTCTACTTCCAAGAGCCTGACCCACAGACGGCCAGGCGCCAGGAAGCCTGTGAGGAGATCCTGCGCCGCATGAGAGAGGAGGCGACCCGCGAGGGACGTACCCTGGCCCAGGCCTTCGAGGATTGCCGCCGCTCTTACGCCGAGACCGGCTTCCCCGAAGGATGGAGTGATCACCACCAGGGAGGGATGACAGGGTACGCATCGCGGGAAGTCATCGCGACGCCAGGGACGCAGCAGGAGATAAGAGAGGGCCAGGCATTCGCCTGGAACCCTTCGCTCGAAGGCGCCAAGGCCGAGGAGACCTTCGTACTTGGTCAGCACGGTCCCGAGATTTTGACTCGCTCGTAAAGATTTGTGACGTTTGTATCAAACAGCCTTCTCGATCGTTTAGCTGCTGCTCTCGTCGGGTATCCCAGGGGTGTAAGTCGATCGAAAGGAGCATCCCAGTGGCTAACGAGTTACAGGGCAAGAAGATAGCGATCCTCCTTGCCCCGGTAGGCAGCGAGCAGGTCGAGTTCGAGGAGCCGAAGAAGGCCGTAGAGAACGCAGGCGCCACGGTGGACGTCGTAGGCGTCCAGACGGGAGACGCCCAGACTATGAACAGCGACGTCAACCCCGGTGATACGTTCACGGTGGAGAAGACGTTCTCAGAAATCTCCGCCGATGAGTATGACGGTCTAGTCGTGCCAGGCGGCACCGTGGGGGCTGACAAATTGCGTGGCAGCGACGAGGTCGTGAGCTTCGTACATTCCTTCTTCGACCAGGCCAAGCCAGTCGGAGTGATCTGCCACGGACCATGGACACTCGTTGAAGCCGACGTGGTGAAGGGACGTACCGTGACCTCATACCCAACCCTCCAGACGGACATCCGCAACGCTGGCGGAAATTGGGTAGACGAGGAAGTCGTCGTCGACCAGGGTCTCGTCACGAGCCGCAACCCCGACGACGTGCCGGCGTTCTGCGCCAAGATCGTCGAGGAGTTCGCCGAAGGCAAGCACGAGGACCAGAGGAGAAGCGCCTAGACCGTAGACGCTTCACAACACACCAAACCACCGGGGCCTACAGATACGGGGCCCGGCTCTCGTTCTACGTTCATCCTTTGCACGCTCATCCCAAGCATAGGACTTCACCTACAACGAATCACGCATTCGGCTACGAACGAAGCCAAAGAACTCTCAAGCTGAAGTGCTGACTGGCTGAAATGCTTGCAAAGAGGTTCGATTTGCAAAGTTTATACATTGGCGAGCGGGGTAAAAAGCACGCTTGGACAATTGTAATCGGCACAGGAGGACAGATGCCGCAGCGTATCGAATCAAGTGTGGAGATAGAGGCTCCAGTCGAGAAGGTCTACGATTACTGGAAGACCCTGGAGAACCTGCCTCAATTCATGACAAACGTCGAGGAGATCCGTCCGACAGGTCCCGACACGACCCACTGGGTGGTCAAGGGTCCATTGGGGGCCAAGCTCGAGTTCGATGCAAAGACGACCCAGAACAAGCCCAACGAGGCGATAGGGTGGAACACCGAGAACGGCCAGGTGCAGACTTCGGGCCAGGTGCGCTTCAAGAAGGTGGATGCTGACCGCACCCGCGTCGAGGTCCAGATGAACTACTGGGACGCGCCGGGGGGCAAGGCTGGTGAGGTTGCCTCCAGGATCGTCGCCAACCCCGAGCTGATGGTCCAACAGGACCTGAGAAATCTCAAAGATATACTGGAGGGCACTGCGACCCCCGAGGATATCCAGCAGCGCCCCGCAGTCGCCACCGCCCAGAGCAGCGCCGTGGCGTTCCTGACCTCGGGTACAGGGCTTCTGCTGCTCGGCGCCGGGCTCGTTCTGTGGCTACTGCTCCGCAGGCGCGGCTCCTCTCGCCGCAAGTCCCGCATCATCTTCGAGTTCTAAGAGCGGGATGGAGAAGGCTCGAGCCTTCCCCAAGCCGGGCATCAGGCTACAGGCATCAGATTTTGCACCGGATATGTTGCCTTGCTGAAACTGAGTCCCCGGTTTATCTGGCAAACATGAGAGCCCCAGGGCCGGGCCCTCTATCTCGTTCCGCAGTTCGAATGAGCAGCTTACAACGAGGCTGAATCTAACTCATCGCACACGCTCTGAGCTTCTCAACGAAGACCTGATGCCTGATACCTGAAGCCTAGCTTCCGAGCGGCAAGTTCCCGAAGATCAAGACCTTCCGGTCGAGGTCGAAAAAGACCGTTCCGGCCTGCTTGAATAGCTCGATGTGTACCCTGGCATCCTCCGCCGTGGGCCGAAGGACGTACTCTTCAGCGCCGTTGTCCAGGATGAGTTGTATCGTGAAGGCTCCAGGCTCCCCACGATTGTGCTCGGACCACGAGACCTGCGCGTCCGTAACCTGGCGAACCCTGATCGATTGCTCGGTGTGTTGCTCCGCCACTGATACTCCTTCCCTGTCTGCGACTCTGTCCGACGTTCTTGCCCGCAGAGGATACGCTTAAACTCGCCGGCCCGCTCACTATGCTTTCGTGTTCGAGGCTTGGCCCGCCCTGGCGAAGTGCTCGTCGTAGAGGCGCATGGCGTGCCTGACGGCGTCTTTGGCCTCCTGCGGATCGGAGAAGTCGCCCACGTCCACCTCCTTGCCTTCCAACACCTTGTAGTCCTGAAAGAAGCGCTGGAGCTCCGCCAACCTGTGCTCCGGCAGCTGGCTGTGATGTTCGTAGGAGCGGTACTCAGGGTCGTCGAGATGGACGCAGATGATCTTCTCGTCGTTCTCGCCCTCGTCGACCATATGCATCATCCCGATGGGCCGCGCCCTGAGGATGCTCAGAGGCTGGACCGGCTCCTGCATCAAGACCAGCACGTCTAGCGGATCGTCGTCGTCGCCAAGGGTCCTGGGGATAAAGCCATAGTTGGCGGGATAAATCACCGACGAGTAGAGGATCCTGTCGACCTTCAACAGCCCCGTCTCCTTGTCCAACTCGTACTTGACCCTGGATCCTTTGGGGATCTCGATCAGGGCCGTGAATTCCTCCGGGGCTTCGTCACCGATAGGTACGTCGTGCCAGGGATGAGGCATCTTGGTAGCTCCTTCCGGAGGACATGATCTCAGGGCGCATCGGGCGCCCGCGATTATACATGAGGCCAGGAACGCTACTGGCGGAAGTCTTGCAGGATGGCCTCGTTTGCCTCGTCGTCAGGTACCAATACCTGCTCGCCGTCAGGCAGGGACCTAGGGTGACCCTCTAACTCGGCTGTAGTCATCTTGTTGTCTTCGCCGTTGAGTACGAGTGCCCGTGCGAGTGGGATCACCTGCAGAATCCCAAGGTCTGTGTTGACGTTCTCGTTCGTGACCCTGATGATCGCTGGTAGTCTGGTGACGGTGTCCCAACGGAGCGCCTGGCGGCGTAGCGCTGCCAGCAGCTTCTGCTGGTGATCTATCCGGTCGAGGTCTGCCCCTGGGGTGCCGCGGTAGCGTGCGAACTTGAGCGCCTTATGCCCGTTGAGACGCTCGAAGCCTTCGCCCATATTCCAATGCTCGGGGAACACCCCTTTCCCAACATCTACCCTGACCTTACCCATGGCGTCTATGACCTTCTCGAAGCCCTCGAAATCCACGATTACGTAGTTGTCTATGTCGACGCCCGTGAGGTCTTCCATCACCGCCCTGGCCTTCTCTACGCCGCCGTAGGCGTAGGCGGTATTGATGCGGTCCTTTTCTCCGGACTCCACCTCTACGTACAGGTCGCGAGGGGCGGAGAGTAACTTTACCTCTCCCGTAGCGGGAATCACCCGGACGAGCATCATGGTGTCTGAGCGCGTAGACTCGCCCTCAGCCGAGCTGGGCCTCCGGTCGACACCAAGGACGAGCACGTCGAGCGGGTCGCCCGAGGCCTGCTCAGCTTCTTTAGCTGCCGCTAGTCTGGCTGCTTCCTCTCTGGCCTCTCTGACCTCTTTGGCCGCTTCCTTTCTCGCTTCTAGTCTGGCTTGTTTTCTCGCCTCGAGGGCCGCTTTGCGGGCGGATTGGTCCCTGGTATTGGTAGTCGGCTCCCGGGTGCGGGACGATGCCAGATCCTTCTTTGCGCGGATCTCGTCCGTCGGGATCGTGCCGGAGTCTCCCTGCGCGGGCAATCCCTCGAATGTGGCAGGTACGAAACGAGGGGACCTGGCTGACTCTGCCGTGCCCGCAGAGTCAGCCCCATCAGCCTCGAAGAAGGCAGCCGCTTGCGTCCCGATACCGAAAAACAGACTGGCCAGAACAAAGCCCGCCAGGAGCCGCCGCCGACGGTACCGCGCCCGCCAAAACCGGCTGCGTTTCGAACGTGCTCGGCTTCTAGTCTTCTTCAAGGCCCCCCGCCGTTACCCGTTCATGGCAAGCAAATGCTCGTGAACGCAAGCCAACAAAACTTACCGGATTGTAAACATATCTAATCGACTCGTCTATATCCGCACGAAATCCTCCACAGATTCATCCGGCAAGAATCTCTCCGCCCGGACGTCTGACGGGCGACCGGTACGCTGGTCGCCGCTCCCCGATCCGCGAGTGGTGCCAGGCCGGTGTCACCATACTTCTAGCACGTAGAAGACCACGATAGAGCCTACCTCGAGCCCGATCTTATTGTCTTGATTCTTTTGTTACGACGCCACACTACAACATTGGCATGGCCCAAACATCACACCCGGCAATTAGCTTATCGGAAGCGAACCTGGAATCCTTCCGGAACCTCGCTCGGCCTGCGTGCATCTAGAAGATTCTTCTTCAGAAATCTTTTATTTTTCTTCAGAAGTATTGCGTAGTACTTAGTTTTCATGTAATAATGCGGGAGCCGATATAGAAGAGCGGTGGGAATTACCCATCGCCCGAGCAAGGGGGGTAAGGCGTAGCGCTTAGAAAGTAGATGTATTGCTCACTGGAGGGTGGGGACGAGCGCTAACTCACTCCTCGATCAAACTAAGGAGGGAAAAATGCGCAGAGTAACGCTAGTGCTGACGGCAATGGCGATGATGGTGGCGCTATTCGCTGTTGTGGCTTATGCGGCCGAAATCACGGGTACCGACGCCGATGACGAACTCTGGGAGAGCAACCGGAACGACCAGATCCACGCCCTCGTTGGTGACGACACTATAAATGCCAATAATTTCCAGAATATTAATGATAGGGACAGGGCGCACGGGAATAAGGGCGACGACACC
>DATDKO010000323.1:0-3062 GCA_036519935.1 Rubrobacter sp.
TCTCATCGAAGAACGGCATCGTGACGCTGATGCCGTTCGACTTGGTCGCCCCGACGAGGAGACCCCGTCTGGCTTTCGCCTCCTCGAAAGCGTAACGGATTATCCGCTCCACGCCGCGCCTGGTAAAGATGCTCTCCTGGACGGCGATCTCGTGCGGCGTGCCCTTGTACACCCGCCCTCCGGAGTCGGAGTACTCTCCTTCGGTATTCTCCCTGACGACCGTGATATCGAGGTCATTCGGTTCCGCCAGCGGGCTCTTCACGCCGCGCAAGAGCCGCGCCGGGCGCAGGTTTACGTACTGGTCGAAGGTGCGCCTAATGGGAAGCAGGAGCCCCCAGAGGGAAAGGTGGTCAGGCACCGTAGGCCAGCCGACGGCGCCGAGGTAGATCTCATCGCAGGCCGCCAGTGTATCGAGGCCGTCTTCAGGCATCATCCGCCCGTGCTCCAGATAGTACTCGCAGCCCCACGGGAACTCCGTAAAGCTGAGTTCGAGCGAGGGATCATCGCTCGCCGTGGCCTCGAGCACCTGCATGCCTGCGCGCACGACCTCGGGACCTATGCCGTCACCCCCTATGACCCCGATCTCGACCACGGCTCTATGCTAGCAATCGGCCGAGGTCGTCATCAAGCGCAGGAGGGATATAATCCTGTCGGCGTAGGGACCGTCGGGAGAGGCGATGCCACAGAGCCGTGGACGCCGACCGCTACTCTTTAGATCCTGCACAGATGAGCGGGTATCATAGGGGCGGGAAAGGAGGTCTGTAGTGGACGAGAGAGACGCGCGACGAAACAGGGAAGCCTCGGAGCGACTGGACAGGCTCACCCGCGAAGGGTACAAGACGGCTGTTGACCAGGCTTTCGAGGCACAAAAGAGCGGCATGAGGCTCTCCAGGAGGTTTTTCGAGAACTGGGTCGAAACCCTCGATGACCAGGCTGAGCTCAACCGCAGAGCCCTCGGTAGTCTGCAGCAGCTTGTGGAGGAACAGAGCGAAGTCTTCAGAGAGTTGTCCAGGGACTCCGTCGACGCCTACGACGGCTTTCTGGATTCACTGGACGCCTATCAGGAAGACATCTCGAACCTGGAAGAGCGCGAGGATTGAGCGGGAGAACTTCCGGGTAGGCTTGAAGGCAGAGGCCGGTCCTTGTATACATTGACCGGGTAGACCTAGTCGACGGGAGTTACTAACACCGGTTCATGCGAGAGGAAGAGCTTCCAGAGAGCCATTCGGAAGGGCCACGGTCCGGTGGCTTCGACGGCGTCAACCCACTCGCGACGGACGTCTTGCGCCGCAACGGCTTGAAATCCTGGACCAAACCAGCCCCTTCCCTCTATCCGCACCAGTGGAGTTGGGACTCCGCGTTCATCGCGCTCGGCCTTGCGCACGTGGACAACCGCCGCGCGACGGACGAGCTCGAGACCCTGTTTACCGGCCAGTGGTCGACGGGGAAGGTCCCCCACATAGTTTTCAACCCCGAGGCCCCGCCCAAGAGCTACTTCCCTGACGCGGAGCGCTGGAACTCCTCCGCGCTCTCTGAGGATGCGCCCTCTGGTCCGCGCACCAGTGGGCTGTGCCAGCCGCCCGTCCACGCCATCGCGGTCAGGCGCATCTGGCAGACCGTGCGGGGAAAGGATGAAGAGCGCGTCGCCCGCGCCCGCTCCTTCCTCAGCGGCAATTACCGGCGTCTGTTCTCCTGGCACCGCTACCTGGCGACCGCCCGTGACCCTGAAGGCTCGGGGCTGGTGACCATCTACCATCCCTGGGAGAGCGGCACGGATAACTCCCCGCGCTGGGACGCGGCCCTGGAGAGGATCTCCGTCGGGGAGGTGCCTTCCTACACCCGCTACGACCTCGAGCACGTCACAGATCCCTCGCACCGTCCCACCGACAGCGAGTACGACCGCTTTCTGTGGCTACTGGAGCTCCTCAAGCGGGTTCGCTACGACGAGGCCGACATCTACGAGCGGCACCCTTTCCTGGTCAAGGATGTTCTCTTTTCAGCCATCCTCGTTGCGGCCAACGAGGCGTTGTTGGAGATCTCCGAGGTCGTCGAAGCGCCGCGGGAGGACAGGGCGCTCATAGAGGGTTGGATCGAACGCGGCCGCGCAGGCCTCGAAGAGCAGTGGGACCCAGAGCTCGGGCTCTGCCTGGACCAGGACGTACTCGCGGGCGAACCCCTGCGGGTGCGCACCGTGGGAGGATTCGCGCCCCTGATCTCCGGCGGACTAGATCGCTCACGGCTCCGCGATCTTCTCAACACGCTCGACTCGCAGGCTTTCGCCGGCAACCCCAGGTTGCGCTATCCACTGCCGCCTTCCACCAGCCCCGAAGAGCCCGGCTTCCACCCCCGCAGCTACTGGCGCGGTCCTGTCTGGCCCGTCGCCAACTGGCTCCTCTGGTGGTCGCTACTTCGCGCGGGAGAGAGTGAGAAGGCCCAGAGGATTCGCCGCGAGACCCTGGAGGAGCTCTCAGAGGGGGGCTTCGCAGAGTACTTCGAGCCGTTCACCGGTGAACCGCTGGGCTCTGGTGAGCAATCCTGGACCGCCGCAGTCGCCCTCGACATGCTCGCCACAGGAGGCGCAGACTGACCCGCGACTCCGCGCGGAAGATAAGTAGGGGTGCACGAACAAACGGCTCGCGGAGGCGAGGATCTGGCGCGAGCTGTTATAGGGCACCTGATCTCAGCAAGCTGGGCGGCGGTCTCAACGTGCGGCACGAGAGGAGGCAGCATGGCGCAGACGCTTTCACCAGGACAGGTCATCATTCTGAATGGCGTGCCTCGATCCGGGAAGTCGAGCATCGTCGAGGTTATCCAGGACACGTTCGATGGCGTGTGGATGAACTTAGGGGTCGATGGGTTCATGCAGATGACCCCCGCGCGCCATCTGCCCGGGATGTGGCTGCGACGTCTTCGCAATGAAGGGGAGAAAGATGAACAAGAGAGGCGGGCGATAGCGGGTGGTTTCCACAAACGTTCCCGATCGAGACTCGGCCCTGCGGCGGGTGCGCGGCGTAATCGAGCGCCTGGTTCGGGACGGCAGCGCCGTCGCGCGTTCCGATTGC
>DATDKO010000324.1:0-4098 GCA_036519935.1 Rubrobacter sp.
TTCACGGGATCGTATCGATCTACTATCATAAGGGTAGCTCCGGTTGAGTTTGGGATCTCTGTAGGCAGAAGAATCCTAACTCAACCGGCTCTTTTCGCACCAGAAACTATCTAGTTCTTCCAGAACTACATCCCCGTCGGGGGATTCTCTTCTCTCTACAGGCGCGAGAATGTCCTAGGACGGGCGGGACAAGGCCAGGTGGGGGTAAGATGCCCGGAGAATGTAAGCGGACAGGGGAGGCGCGTTGGCCGGGTACTTGCCTAAGGAGTGGAATGGAAAGCGAGTAGCCGTGCGGTTCACGAGAGGGCGTGGCTTCGATGCTAGGTTGGTCGGCGACAACGCCGGTGGAATCACTGTAGAACCCGTCAAAGAAGAAGACGCCGAAGACGAACACGCCCGGAGCGCGTTCGTCCCTTGGGCTGCCGTGCGATATATCCAGTTGCTAGAAGAACCCAGCGAGCGCCAGAAGGCTCGACCAAAAAGAACTGCCGCCAAGAAGCCGGAGGAGCCCGCGCCTTAGTTGGCTGCGGAAGCCGTCTAAGGGCTTTCGGCCCCGGGTCCTACAGCCCCCGACTCCTACGAGGCCTGGAGCGCAGGGGACCACGACGATCTGGAACTCTCGGTGGCGCTTGCGTGCTGGGCCGGGGAGAGATATCTCAGGTGCAGGATGCGGATGACAGCGAGACCGAAGGGACTGTGAGTGTGGCGGATCCAGTAGGCTTCACCTACGCGTTTGGCAAGTTGGAGCTGGCGTTCGGGGAGCTGGTGGGTGCGGGAGACGTCAAGGAGCGGTTGAAGGTCGCCACGATGACGCTTGTGCCCATCTTCCCCGACGACTTCCCAGCTGGCCACCTTCGCGACGAATACGCCGACATCCGCCAGGCGCTAACCTGGCTACCCCCGGAGGAGGGGAGTGGGCAAGTGTTGCTTGAGAGCACCCTCGAGGCTATGACGGAAGAGGAGGCTGGTGCCCTGGCGAAGAGTCTGTTCTCGCTGTACACGTCTGCGGCAGAGGCCGTGTACGGAGGCTTGCACGGGCGTTAGGTCCGTTCACAGCTACGAGGTTGCAGCCTGACGGGCGCGGAGATCTCCGGCAAGGGTAAGATACTCACAAACTACCGATGGGAGGACCGTGACCGACGCCAACGAACTCAAGCTGCTGGCTTCAAGACAGGAACAAGCGTTTCAGGAGAAATTCGGCTATCCCGCCGGCGAAGTACCAGACATCTGGGTAGGACAATACGTCGCGGTGAATATGCTTGGCGGCCGCGGCGGGGACCGTCAGCTCGCTCCCACCAGGGCGAGCGGCATGCTGGAAGCCATAAGCCTCGACGGCGTCGTCCTTTCAGTGGAGGAGAGAGTCCTCTTTATACCAAGGGAATCCGTCCTCCAAATGGAGCTCTACGAAACACGCGGGCGCGGTAGCAGGCTGAGGCTCGAACGTGAGACCCCAGAGCCTACCGATCCCTCAGACCCGCTAGACCCAGGTACCATCGGCACTGAGTAGCTCCCTCTGCCCAGCGCCGCAAGCGGACAACATTAGTTTCTTAGAGCCACGAGGATGGCTTCTAAGGGCTCTCGGCCCCGGTCCTAGATATGTAAGAGACTTAAAAACTTCTCCCGCCTATAGCGGGGAAGGCCGCCGGATGGGTAGAATGGATTCGGAGGGCGGTGTTCACTTCGAACGTCAGGGACTTCTACCCCCCCGTCCCTGATTCGCGTGAAGGCGACCGCCCTCCTCTGTAGCCTAAACATACTTGCCCTCCCAGCGCAAGATGAACCAACGTGCATTTGTGGTCGAGGCTGCCAAGTAAAGCCTCGACTGCTGCTTCAATCTTTCTGCGCCCGCTTGCAACGCGCTTGACGGGCCGCAAGACGAACCCGGCGGCCGTAGAGCAGGATTCGCCTTGCAAGCCCCTTGGAGTGGCCGCCGGGCACCCTCTACGGTAGCAGCGGGCGATGAATTCCGGATGAATTCCCACGAGACACGCGAGGATGGCTTCTGAGGGCCTTCGCTGCCCTCGCTAATGTTGGGGCAAGTCCCTGTCCAGATACAACATCTTGAGGCTCGATACGAGCCCTCGTAGGAACGGCTATCCTGTCCGTGACGGTCAGCAGACGAAGGGAGGGACCGTCTATGGACCGGGTCACAGTGGAGCAGGCAGCGCACATCCTCGGCATCAAGGAAGAATCCGTCAGGAAGCGCGTCAGCAGGGGGAAGCTCCGCTCTGATAAGGACGAGGATGGCAGGCTCCTCGTCTACGTGGACGGTACGGGTACTGTCCGTGACGGGTATGGGGACAGGTCCGTGACTGATGGGGATGAGCAACCCGATCTTGCTCGCGAGCTGATAGAGGAGATGCGCAGCCGCATCAGCTCACTGGAGTACCAACTGTCCGAGGAGAGGGAGTCCCGCCGTCGTGCCGACACGATCATCGCGCAGCTCACACAGGCCAACGCTGCCCTAGCCGCCAGGGTGCCCGAGCTAGAGGCCGCTGAGAGCTACGAGGATGGCTCTGAGGAGCCTGCGGAGGCCACGCCCGCCCCAGGGCAGGGCACCACGGGTGCTCAGAACGGCTCTGAGCGCGTGAGCTGGTGGCGGAGGTGGTTTGGGTGAGCAGACAGAGAAACGCACGGAGGAGCCGTCTGTCGGAGGCGGCGGTGGAGGGGTTGGCTCGGAGAATGATGGTCGCAATCTGCCGGGAGTGGCCCAGATCGAAAGGTAGTCTGGAGAGCTCCGTCGTCTATGGCAGACTGGTCGTGGAACGCGCCGAGCTACCTGACTACGCGATGCACGACGCGCTCAAGCGACTTGAGGAGAAGGACCTCATCGCTACGTATCTCGGCAGGCGGAGCGATGATGAGGTCCGCGCGCACGGCGGGATGACTATAGAAGGCGTAGATACCGACTTCTGCGACGAGGTCTAGGAACGCGTAGGTGGGACCACAAGACCCCGTGAAAGCTAGAAAGAGCGGCGAGGAGGAGCCGGAGAGGGCAGAGCCTCGGCCGGTTACGGTAGAGTCTCAGGAGCCCGTACAGAGGTCGTGGTAGAAGAGGGTGTTCGGAAGATGAGCGACAAGGCCCTGGGGATGTTGAAGCACATGCGAAGGCAAATCTTTGGGCAGCCCGCCCCATACGTGGAGGTGTGTGGAGCGGCACTCAGCATTGGCGTGGACCCTGGCGGGAGCGAATGCGATAGCCTAGTCGATGAACTGTTGGAGGCCGGATACCTCCAAAACTACCCCAGCCCTAGCCTTACGGCGCACGGGCTGTACCGACTGACCAACCGGGGTGTAGCCGCCGCCAGGGAGGCCGCAGCCGAGGAGGGATAGCCCCACTCTGCTACGGCAGGGGCTCAGGAGGGCGCACAGAGGACGTGGTGGCGTAGGATGTTCGGGAGGTAGGAGGTTTCATGGACGAGCGTGTCAGGCAATACGCTTTGCAGGTTCTACGGGCGATCCGGGACCAGCATCCGAGCGTCCGTGTCGGTACGTGGGTTGACCCCTACACGGTGGCGTTCGAGGCTGGGCTAGGGTACCCCGATGGTCCCTTCTACGGGCAGGCTATCGAGTACCTGGTGGAGGAGGGCGCTATTGAGTGTGCGGAAGAAACCGCAACGGCCCTGGGGAACCCGATTTACCGGATCAAGCGGCGCGGCATGGAGATGATGGAAGAACAATAAGCCCCGGTTCAGGTCGTCCTGGGGACGCCAGTTTATCGGGCTCTAGCATCCACAAATCTGCATAAGCATCCAACCTCTGATAATACCGACCGCCTCGAGCGTGGATAAGGTTGGCCCAGGGCCATAGGGCCGGGGTATTACGTGGTTTTATCCAGAATCCTGCAAATGAACTTCGCAGAATTTCTATTCTACGACGTTGGGTGAATAAGGACCATCACGTCCGTCTCAGACTCCTGGTAAGCGAGGAGGACGCGCTCGCCAAAGCGGTACGCTGAGGCTCTCTGGCCACTCTCGTCGCTCAGATATTGCGGTCCATGATCTTTGAAGAACTTGTATGCGTCGGCAAGCTCGCGGGGCGTGAATCTTTCACGAGCGCTAGGTGTCACCACCACGCTCATGGCGGCTTGGGGATCTC
>DATDKO010000325.1:0-3188 GCA_036519935.1 Rubrobacter sp.
AGCTGGGCCTCTGGCGCGTCTAAGATGTTCGAAGGTAGCGCACAGGTCGCCTTTGATGATTAGTTAGGAAGAACCCTCTTGAACTATCGCGTCCCCTCGAACAGAACCCCGTCAACGGATGAGCACCTGGAAGGCAACCATGGCGAGGACGGAGAAGGTGACGGTGATCGCAACGAGGTTGCCCGAGGCCTCCTTCAGAGCATCTGGCACGAGTTCTGAGAAGACCATCCAGATCATTGCCCCAGCCGCGAACCCGAGCCCGTACGGCAGCAGGGGCTTGAAAGTCTCGACGAAGACGAATGCCGGAACAGCCATAAGGGGTTGCGGCAGACTGGAGAAGACACTCCAGAAGGCCGCCCTGCTCCACGACACACCCCTGGGAACGAGCACAAGGCTGATGGCGAGCCCTTCGGGGATATTGTGTACGGCTATGGCCAGCGTGATGAACAAGCCAAGATCGATCCCGCCGCCAAACGAAACTCCGACGCCAACCCCTTCAGTGAACGAGTGCATGGTCATCACTCCGACGATTAGCAGCGCCTTGCGGGCGTCCAGGTCGGTCATCTGCGCGAAGACAGCAGGATGCTCATCACGCTGAAGAAACCTACGCACGAGGACGATGAAAACTAATCCTGTCAACGCCCCCACCAGCGTGCGCAGCAAACCGTAGCCGACGCCCTCGTAGACGAGCCCGAAGCTAGCCGAGAGCATGAGTCCTGCGGCCACAGCGTTTGAAGCCCCGAGCCAGCTCCGGGTGAGATCCTTCACGAAGACGAAAGGCAGCGCCCCTATCCCGGTCGCCACAGCCGTAAGCAACGCGAAGAGAAAGACTTCGACTGTGGTCGTCAGCTGCACACTACCTACCTTAGGCCTTCTCTGTCTATCTTGCAGCCGGCGTCGCTGCCTGGCGCACGAGAGAACTACGTTCCGAGGGAGTGCCTTTCGAGGCTTGCGGACGAGGAGGACAGGGCCGAGAGCAACCAGCCGGGGCACTCATCGTAGAGAATCCTCTGCGCCTTGCCCTTTCTCAGGGCTGTTCCTCCGGACCAGCCACTTCTCGATCTCGACGGCCCAGAAGATGATCGAGCCAAACGCTACGGCGATGGCGAGATCTGCGAGCGGCAACGCCTCTGTCTCAAGGATTCTCTGGAAGAAGGGGGTGTAGATACCCAGCAATTGCAAGGCGAACGTCAGGGCGACTGCTCCAAGGAGCGGCTTGTTCGAGAGCGGGCCTACCCTGAAGAGCGACTCGCTCCCTGAGCGGATGGCCATTACGTGGCCCAGTTGGGAGAGGGTCAGGGTGGTGAACACCATCGTCTGCCAGATCTCTGGTGCGGTTTGCGAGTACCACAAGCCCGTTGCCAGGGACACGAGCGCCATCAAGGCCCCGACCCAGACGACATGGCGGCCAAGGCCCCGGGCAAAGACACCCTCGTCGGGAGGGTGCGGCGGACGGCGCATGATACCCCGCTCGGCCGGTTCCGCACTCAGGGCCAGGGCGGGTGGACCATCGGTGACCAGGTTGATCCAGAGTATCTGCAGCGGTAACAGTGGCAGCCCTAATCCCAGGAAGGGACCTGCGAGCATTACCAGAATCTCGGCCGAGTTGCTGGTAAGGAGGTACTTGATGAACTTGCGGATGTTGTCGTAGATGACTCGGCCCTGCTCGACCGCAGCGACGATGGTCGCAAAATTGTCGTCGGTTAAGACCATATCGGCAGCCTCCTTGGAGACGTCGGTGCCCGTTACACCCATAGCCACGCCTATGTCAGCCTTTCTCAGTGCCGGGGCATCGTTTACTCCGTCGCCGGTCATGGCGACGATGTGTCCGTTCCCTTGCATGGCCTCGATTATGGTGAGCTTGTGTTCCGGCGAGACCCGCGCGTAGACGGGCACTTCTTCGACGAGGTTAACAAGCTCCTCGCTCGAGAGGCCGGCGAGATCCCTTCCCGTGAGGATGCGCCCGTCTTCGGCGATGCCAAGCTCGGTCGCGATGTACCTGGCGGTCAGGGGGTGGTCGCCCGTGATCATTACCGGTCGGATACCCGTTCGCTTGCAGGTCTCTACAGCGTCCCTGGCCTCGGGCCTGGCAGGATCGATCATACCGACCATGCCGAAGAAGGTGAGGCCATCTTCGAGTTCCTCCCCCGCCCCGTCGAACGACCATAGACGCCTCAAGCCCACGGCCAGAACGCGGATGCCTTTCCCCGCGAGCCGCGCGTTTGCCGCCGATATCCTCGCTTGCCCTTCCTCGTCTAAAGGCTCGGCCTTGCCGTCGCCGGTCCAGACTTCGCTCGAGATCTCCAGCAAGCTATCCATGGCACCCTTGCTGATCGCGATATACGGTGTACCTTCACTTTCCAGTACAGGTTCGATGACATCCGGGATCTTCGAGTCTGAAGCTACTTTGTGAACGGTGGTCATCCGCTTGCGCCCGGAGTCGAAGGGGACCTCCCCGACGCGGGGGAGCGCGGCCTCGAGTTCCGGCTTCTCCATGCCCTCCTGGGCGGCGGCCACCACGAGGGCCCCTTCGGTCGGGTCCCCTATCGCGCGAAAACCGTCCTCCTCATCTCTCTCCAGCAGGGCGTCGTTGCAAAGGGCGCCGCCGGCAAGGAGCATAGCGAGCGTCGGATCGCCGCTCACTTTGGACGGCCCACCGCCCGATCCGGGCTCCGGTGCGGCGGGATTCTCAACATCCAGCTCCACGGTATGGCCGGCTACATCGAGCACGGTCGCGGTCATGCGGTTCTCGGTCAGGGTCCCAGTCTTGTCCGAGCAGATCACGGTCACAGAACCCAGGGTCTCTACCGCGGGTAGCTTGCGGATCAAGGCCCGCCGCCTGAGCATCCTCTGGGCGCCAAGAGCGAGAGCTATGGTCACCACCGCGGGCAGCCCTTCCGGCACGGCGGCGACCGCCAGGCTCACGGCGGTGAGGAACATGAGCTCCAGGTTCTCCCCGCGAAGCACGCCGAGGGTGAAAACTACCCCGACGATGGCCAAAGCCGCCAGCGCCAGTACCCTGCCCACCTGGTTCAAACGCCGCTGCAAGGGGGTCTGCTCTGAGCCTGAGGCCTGGATCATGGCCGCGATCTTTCCAAGCTCCGTCGCCATACCGGTCTCGGTGACAACGAACATACCTCTTCCTCTGGCGACTTCCGTGCTCAGGTAGACCATGCCGGCTCGCTCCG
>DATDKO010000326.1:0-14094 GCA_036519935.1 Rubrobacter sp.
GCGTAATAGTTCTGGGTAACCCCGTTTACGGTGAGGAACTCTCCTCCGGTGTGCAGCCTGGCTCCTTCCACGTGCAGCGCCCACACCAGGCTGTACTTGCCAGCGTACCTCGGGCTCCAGCTCGGGTCGAGCCGTCCGCTAAATGAGTAGGCGGCTATGCCCTTTCTGGTCTGGCACTCGTCATTGGGGTCGAGCTCCTTTGGGCCCCCCGCGCGGTGCCCGCACTTGTCGCCTAGCTGGTCGGCGACCTCCCAGAAGTGCCCCCCAATCACCAGCTGTCCCTCCATCACCTCAACCACCTGCACCGAGCCTGAGGTGTCGCGCCGCCAGCCGCGGGCACCTCTGGCCGTCTTATCGTACTTGGCCAAGTAGTCGCTGCCTCCCGTCCCCAGGTACACCGCCCCGTTGGCCTTGACCAACGACATCCCCCACGAGCTGCGGTCTGCTGCTGTGCGCCAGGAGGCGTCGCGGTTGCCCTGGAGGTCGAGCTTGACCAGCGCCTTGGCCGCCTTGCCGCCCACCGTGTCGCAGGCGCACGCAGCCCAGATCCTCTGGCCGTCGAGCTCCAGGTCGCGGTAGCTCGGCGACGGCGCGTCAGGGTAGAGGGTGCTGTCGACGGTAGTCTTCGCTTTGGTCCACAGCTTCTTGGCGCTGTCCTTGTCGAAGGCCGTGAGGCTCTCTCCACCACCATAGAGCCTCCCAAGCTTGGGCGCAGCCACAACCGACTTAAGCGAAGGGGCGTTGTACCACCGGATCACCCGCCCAGCACCGGCGCCTGCGCCCTTGACCAATACCAGGTTCTTCTGGGTGCTGCTGGGCCCAGAGAAGTTGCCCGCTATCAGCACGTCCTGGCCGTAGAGGGTCATGTCCCACACCTCAGAATCCGTGCCTCCAAGTTTGGGCGCGATGTTCTTGTATTTGTTTGTCTTGGAGTCGAAGACGGCCAGGTTTGAGACGTTGGCTGCTACGGTGCCGTTTTGCTGCTTGACCTGGGTAAACTTGCCGCCCAGCCAGGTGTTGGTGCCGACCTGTTCGATCGCTCGCACGGTCCCGTTGACCATCGGGGTCTTGTCGAGTGTCTCAGAGGACAAGGCCAACGCAACCCCGCAGGCCAAGAGCACCGCTAGAGCCATCGAAGCTAGTAGTAGAACGCTTCTTCTCATCCCATCCACCCTTCATTAGCGGGGTGGAGGTGAATGGTGAGCCCTCCACTCCAACTTACGTGACTATCTTAAATTACCTCAACATATACCAATATACCACCAATAACTATCTCACCCTCCTCTGCCCACGCCTGGCAACGACGTCGAGAACGTGGCGTCTGGCTCGGAGGATATCCACTCCCCCGATCCCGAGGAGAATACCTAGAAGATCGGCTGACCTCCATCGACTCCAAGGGACTTTCCAGGACCGTCAAACCGCATGTATTCTTCAACTGACACGGGCGTCTTCGCCGGAGAACATTCCCTTCGCCTGCTCCTCAAACTCCTCATAGATCATGCGAGCCGCCACGAAGCCGGCGAAGTACGGCGCGGCAACCCGCGGTAGCAGCCGGTCCTCCGCGCCGGGTCCAACCCTCTCTAAACATACCCCACCGTCCTCGCTCGGTCCCCCGGATCTCCCTGAGGTTACCGACACCCCAGGACGCGGCACATCGGGCGGTTTTCCGACTCGCCAGGGAGCTTTCTCTCGAGCATCTGGGACCGGTCGGTCAGGGAGGAGTTTTGCTAGACTGACCTCTCTCGCACGCTTAGAGAAGGAGGAGGCGCATGGCCGAGGTACGCAGGGTCGGGATGCTCACGGGAGGCGGCGACGCGCCGGGGTTGAACGGTGTGATCCGGGCCGTCACAACGAAGTGCGTCAAAGACTACGGCTACGAGGTCGTCGGCCTCAAGCGGGGCTGGAAGTCACTGCTCGATCCCGAGCCGGATACGGTCATGCCCCTCGGCGTGGATGACGTACGCTACATCCTGCAGGAGGGCGGTACGATCCTCGGCTCCTCGCGCACGAACCCCTACAAGAACGAGGGCGACGCTGAGAAGGTCGTCAGGCAGATGGAAGACTTCGGCGTTGATGCCCTCGTCGCCATAGGCGGCGACGATACGCTTGGCGTGGCCAAGCGACTCTACGACGACTTTGGGGTGCAGGTCGTGGGATGCCCCAAGACCATAGACAACGATCTATCGGCGACGGACACGACCTTTGGGTACGACACCGCCGTCTCCATCGCCACTGACGCCATAGACAAGCTCAGGACCACGGCGAGGAGCCACGAGAGGGTCGTCGTGGTCGAAGTGATGGGGAGGCACGCTGGTTGGATCACCTGGGGCGCAGGCCTCGCTTCCGCCGCCAACGTGACGCTGATCCCCGAAGTAGAACCGGACCTGGACGAGATCACCCAGATCTTCAAAGAACGCGCCGAAAACGGTGAGAAGTGGGGTCTGGTAGCCGTTTCGGAGGGCGTCACCTTCAGCGAGGATTTCGTGACCCAAAGTGCCGAGAAAGACGAGTTCGGCCACGTCCGGTTGGGAGGCGTAGCGGAAGGGCTGGCCGGTGAGATCGAAGTGCGCACCGGCATCGAGACGCGCCACGTGGTCCTGGGGCACCTCCAGCGCGGCGGCACACCAACGGCCAACGACCGCATCCTCTCCACCCGCTACGGCCTGCGGGCCGCTGATGCCGTCAAGAACGGCGAGTGGGGCAAAATGGTCGCCCTCCGCGGCAACGACATATTGACCGTGGATCTCTCCGAAGCCACCGACGAGACCAAGACCGTCCCCGACGACCTCTACCAGGACCTCCGCACCTTCTTCGGCTAGGAAGGGCTTTGTTCGCGGGCTTCGAGAAGGAGCGGGTAGAGACCCCTGGCGCCGAGATAGAGCTCGTCCGTCGGGGTGATGGACCGCCGGTCTTGCTCCTCCACGGGTATCCGCAGACGCACGCGATGTGGCACCTGGTGGCACCGCGGCTGGCAGATGAGTTTACAGTTGTGGCGTCAGACCTGCGGGGATACGGCGACAGTTCCAAACCTTTCGGAGACGAGGATCACTCGACGTACTCCAAGCGCACGATGGCCGGGGATCAGGCCGCGGTCATGGAGTCTTTGGGCTACCACTCCTTCGCCGTCGTCGGGCACGATCGGGGAGGACGGGTAGGTCACAGGATGGCGCTTGACTACCCGGACCGCGTCAGGAAGCTCGCCGTGCTCGATATAGTGCCCACCCGCCACGTCTTCAGAACGGTGGGCAAGGACCTGGCGACGGCTTACTATCACTGGTTCTTCTATATCCAGCCCTACGATCTGCCTGAGACCCTGATCGGGGCGGAACCCTCTTACTACCTGCGCAAGAAGCTCGGCGGCTGGGGTACGAGCCTGGAGACGTTCGCGCCCGAAGCCCTGGCCGAGTACGAACGCTGCTTCGACGCCGCCATGATCCACGCCAGCTGCGAGGACTACAGGGCCGCAGCCTCCATCGACCTCGTCCACGACGAAGCGGACCTGGACGAGGGTCGCAAGGTGGAATGTCCGCTTCTGGCCCTCTGGGGCGGGCGTGGCGTCATGGAGAGGATCTATGATGTAGAGGCGGTCTGGCACGAGTACGCGAACGACGTAAGGGGCAAGTCCATCGACGCAGGCCATTATCTTGCCGAGGAACGCCCCGATGAGACCGCGCAGGAGTTGAGGGACTTCCTCGAAGGGTAGAGGATCTAGCCGGCCTGGCCGTTCTCCGAGGCGTGGGCGCCGATGCGGCGGTAGCGCTCGTAGCGGACCTCACGGAGGGTCTCCGGGTCGGTGTCAGAGAGGCCGTCGAGCACACGGTTTAGTGAGTTGCCCACGGCCTTGATGGTAGAGTCGGGGTCATTGTGGGCGCCACCAAGGGGCTCGGGGATGATCTCGTCCACGATCCCGCGCCCCTTCATGTCCGCCGCCGTGAGCTTGAGTGCTTCGGCGGCTTCGGCCGCCCGGCCAGGATCCCGGAAGATGATCGAAGCACAAGCCTCGGGCGCTATGACGGAGAGGTAGGAGTTCTCGAGCATCCCTATGTAGTCTGTGGCGCACATGGCGAGCGCTCCGCCCGAACAACCCTCGCCGATGATGGCCGAGATCACGGGAACCGGGATCCTGGCCAGCGCCATGAGATCGGCGGAGATGGCCCACGCCTGTCCTCGCTCTTCGGCGCCTCTCCCTGCGAATGCACCTGGCGTGTCCACAAGCACGACCACGGGTAGCCTGAACCTGGCGGCAAGGTCGTAGAAGCGCTTCACCTTACGATAGCCCTCGGGGTGGGCCATCCCGAAGTTGCCCCTCACGCGGCTATTGACGTCCGTTCCTTTATCGTGGCCTATGAGGACGACGTTGTGATCCCCGATCCTAGCCAGTCCCCCTCGTACGGCAGGGTCGTCGCCGAAGAACCGGTCGCCGGAGAGCTCGTAGAAATCGTCGGCCAGGGCGTCGCGGTAGGCCCTGAAGTTAGGACGCTCGGGGTGGCGGGCCACCTGCACGCGCTGGTAAGGGGAGAGGTTGGAGTAGATTCGCCTTCTGGCCGCGTCGAGGGCCTCTTCGAGGCGCGAGATCTCCCCCCGCAGCTCAGCGCTCGGGCCGGCGAGGCGCCTGAGCTCCGCGATGCGCTCCTCGAAGTCCTTGATCGGGCGCTCGAAGTCGAGGATCACGGTAGGAACCCCAACAGCCGTTCGAGGTCTCCCTTCAAGCTGAGACGGTGCACGATGCGGTCGACCATCCCATGCTCTCTCTGGAACTCGGCTGTCTGGAAACTCTCGGGCAGCCGCTCCTTGGTCGTCTGCTCGATGACCCGCGCTCCGGTGAACCCGATCCTGGCCCCAGGCTCGGCCAGGACCACGTCGGCCGCCGTCGCGAACGAGGCCGTTACCCCGCCGAAGGTGGGATCTGTCAGGACCGAGACGTAGGGCCAAGATCCCTCGACGTAGCGCGAGAGGGCGACGCTGGTCTTCGCCATCTGCATGAGCGAGTAGACGCCCTCGAACATCCGCGCCCCTCCCGACGCCGAGACTATAATGAGCGGCAACTCCTCAGTGCCGGCGAACTCGATGGTTCTCGCGACCCTCTCTCCGACAACGCTCCCCATCGAACCCCCGATAAACCTGAAGTCGAGCGCGGCGAGCGCCACCTGCCTACCCCCTATGGCGCCGGTTCCGCTCAGGATGGCGTCATCGAGCCCAGTCTTTGCGCGCGCCTTCTCCAGCCTCTGGCGGTAATCCTCGAACCCCAGGAGATCTTCGGCGAAGATGCCCCCGTCTCGCTCCTGGAAACTGCCAGTGTCGGTGAGAAGCCTTATCCTCTCCGGCGCAGAGAGCGGGTAGTGGAACTCGCAGTTGGGACAGACGTTGAAGCGGGCCCTGAGGTCCTTCTCGTAGATGGGCTGCCCGCACTGCTCGCACTTGGTGAAGACGGAGTCCATCGGGCCGACGCCGCTCTCGGTCTCGGGCGCGCTCCGCGAATACTCCCTGCGTTTGCTGAGCCAGTTCCTGATGCCTATTCTCCAGCCTTCACGACCCCGGAGAGCGCCTCGCGCACCTCGCGCAGCCACGCGCCGGCTCTCTCCGGCCCGTCCTCCTCGACGAGCCGCATTAGCTTGCTTCCGATGATGATTCCATCGGCTTCCTCCGCTGCCTCGACGGCAGCCTGGGCTGAACCAATCCCGAAGCCAAGGGCCACCGGCGCATCGGTCCTCGCACGCACGCGTCTCAGAAGCTCGACGGCGCCAGGCGGCAGGGTGTCGCGTACGCCAGTTACCCCGGCGACGGAGACGCAGTAAACGAACCCGGTCGCCATCTCGCCGACACGGGAGACGCGCCTGTCGGTCGAGGTCGGCGCGACGAGAGGGCAGAAGGCGACGCCGGCCGCGGCTGCCAGCTGGGCGAACTGGCCTGCCTCGTCTACGGGTAGGTCGGGGATCACGAGTCCCGAGACCCCGGCTTCTGCTGCCTCCTGCAAGAATTGCTCGACGCCCCGCGCGAAGATTACGTTGAAGTAGAGCAAGAAGATCACGGGCACCCTCCCCGAGAACACGGAGGCTAGATCCAGACAGTAGTCGAGGTCGGCCCCGTTAGCGAGGGCGCGCGTCGTCGTCTCCTGGATCGTCGGCCCGTCGGCGAGCGGGTCGGAGAAGGGAACCCCGATCTCCAGCACATCGGCACCCGCCTCCAGGTAGGCTTCCCCGACCTCCCTGGCCCCTTCGAGCGTCGGATAGCCGCCGGTCAGGTATGGCACGAGCGCGGTCTGGCCCTCCCGGAAAGCACTCCTTACACGGCCGCCGTTCAAGAGGATACTTCGCCAGAGAAGGTCGAGGGTGAGGGTTCAGGGCCAGATACGATCTCTGCTTCCTCCGAGCCGATGCCAAGCGCGTTCGCCGCGACCTCGACGTCCTTATCGCCACGCCCCGAGACGTTAATGACCATGTTCTTTCCCCGGCCTAGCTCTCCGGCCACCTTCTCGGCGTAGTAGATGGCGTGCGCCGTCTCGAGGGCCGGGATTATTCCTTCCAGACGCGAGCACGTCTGGAGCGCACTGAGCGCCTCCTCGTCGGTTACGCTCGCGTACTCGGCGAGACCCTCATCCTTGAGAAACGCGTGCTCGGGGCCTGTGGCAGGGTAGTCGAGGCCGGCCGAGATGGAGTGGGCCTCGCGGATCTGGCCTCCCTCCGTCTGCAGGACGTAGCTCATCGCCCCGTGCAGAACGCCCAGTCTCCCTTCCGCCAGAGACGCTCCATGCTCTCCGGTGGCGAGCCCGCGACCTGCCGCCTCGACGCCGATGAGCCTGACATTCTCTCTTCCGACAAACGGGTGGAACGCCCCTATTGCGTTCGAGCCTGCGCCGACGCAGGCGACGATGGCGTCGGGGTCGCCGCCAAGACGCTCGCGGCTCTGGGCCTCTATCTCGGTCCCTATAACGGCCTGGAAGTCGCGCACGATCCTTGGGTAAGGCGCAGGTCCTACGACGCTGCCGATGATGTAGTGGGTGTCCTCGACGTTCGCCACCCAGTCCCTTATGGCTTCGTTGACGGCGTCTTTGAGGGTGCGCGAACCGCTGAGAACGGGCACGACTTCGGCGCCGAGGAGCTTCATCCGCACGACGTTCAGCCTCTGGCGGCGGGTGTCTTCTTCGCCCATGTAGACGATGCACTCCTTGCCGTAGAGGGCTGCGACGGTGGCCGTGGCGACACCGTGTTGGCCCGCGCCGGTCTCCGCAATGATGCGTTCCTTGCCCATCCTGTCGGCGAGCAGTATCTGGCCCAGGGTGTTGTTGATCTTGTGCGCACCGGTGTGCGCCAGGTCCTCGCGCTTGAACCAGACGTTGGCCCCGCCCCACTTGCGGGTCAGGCGCTCGGCGAACATCAGAGGGGTCGGCCTGCCGACGAAGTCCCTCGCCAGGCGGTCCCGCTCCTCGCCGAACTCAGGGTCGTCCCTGTAACGTTCGTAGGCCTCTTCGAGCTCTTCGAGGGCGTGGATCAGGGTCTCGGGCACGTATCGGCCCCCGAAGGGGCCGAAGTAACCCTTCTCAGTCTCTTGCCGCAAGGACGAACCTCCGCACCTGCTCACCGTTCTTCCTGCCTGGCTCATCCTCCAGGGAACTCGACGCGTCCACCCCGTAGGGCTCGAAGAACTCGACCGCTTCTCGCACGTTCTCCGGGCCTAGCCCTCCGGAGACGACGATGTTATCACGTCCTCTCATGGACTTCGCCACCTCCCAGTCGCACCTCTTGCCCGTACCTCCCCGCGCCCTCTCGCTGTGCGCGTCGAGCAGGATCAAGTCAGCCTCGTATCCGTCCAACGCCTCGAGGGAGGCGGCGCCCTCTACGCGCAGTGCTTTTATGACTTTGACGCCACCCTGCCGTATGGCGGTTACGGCCTCGGGCGTCTCGTCGCCGTGGAGTTGCGCGAGGTCGAGCCCGACCTCGCGGGAGATCGTTAAGATCTCGGCCGGCTCCTCGTCCACGAACACGCCGACCCTGAGGATGTTCTCAGGCAGCGCCATGGAGATGCGGCGCGCCTCTTCGACACTCACGCGTCGCGGGCTCTCGGCAAAAACGAGCCCTACCGCGTCAGCCCCTGCGTCCGCGGCCACGCGGGCGTCCTCGGCGTTAGTCATACCGCATATCTTGACCAGAGTCATAACCCGAAGTGTACCCCTTATCGTTGGCGGTGAGAGCCAAGACCTCGGGGCGAATGCAGGCACGCCGCGTGGACCGTTAAGGATTTCGTAATGTGCGGGCAATCGCGGCGTAAGATTTGCGTTATAGATTACTATTTGCGGGTGGAGCGCCGAGAAAGCGTTGCCGACAGCCCGGCCGTGCGCAAAGACGGGTGGGAGGATCATAGCCGGAAGGAGTCTCTTTGCGACCCGAAGATATCATCGCGCGGGCTGCGGAGGTGCTGCGGGAGAACGACATGGGCGAATGGACCCGTGCCTCCCCCACGCTCTACCCGCACCAGTGGAGTTGGGACACAGCCTTTATAGCCATCGGGCTGGCCCACCTCGACACGGGACGCGCCGCCCGTGAGATCCGGACCCTCCTCCAGTACCAGTGGAAGAACGGCAAGATTCCACACATCGTCTTCAACCCAGATGCGCCTCCCGAGAGCTACTTCCCAGGCCCCGAGCACTGGGCGAGCGCCGCCGATTCCCCTGACGCTCCGTCCGGGCCTTCCGTTACCAGCGGGCTCTGCCAGCCACCGGTACACACGATCGCGGCCAGGCACATACTCAGGGTCGCCGAGGCGAGGGGTGAGGGGGTTGCCGAGACCAGGGAGTTCCTCGGCGAGGTCTACCCCAAGCTCTTTGCGTGGCACAGATACCTGGCGACCACCCGCGACCCGGAAGAGTCAGGTCTCGTGACCATCTACCACCCCTGGGAGAGCGGCACCGACAACTCCCCGCGCTGGACGCCCGCGCTAGAGCGGGTCGAGGTCGGTGAGGTGCCCGATTACGAGCGCCTCGACCTGGATCACATCCCCGACCCTGCTGAGCGCCCGACGGGGTACGAGTATGACCGCTTTATCTGGCTGGTAGAGGTCATCAAGCGTGCCCGCTGTAACGACGAAGTGCTGCACCGGACGAGCCCGTTTCTGGCCAAAGACGTGCTGGCGAGCGCGATCCTGGTGCGGGCGAACGAAGCTCTGCTCGACGTGGCCGAAGTCGCCGGCGCCCCAGGCGAAGACCGGGCGAGGATCCGAACCTGGATCGAACGCGGGCGAGAAGGGCTGGACGAACGTTGGGATCCCGGGCTCGGCCTCTGCCTCGACTACGACCTGCGGGCAGGCAAACCCCTCCCGGCCCGCACCATCGCCGGCTTCGCACCACTCATAGCCGGTACCGGACGCGCAGACCGCCTCGAGATCCTCCTCAAGGTCTTCGAATCGCACGCTTTCACGGGCAACCCCGACCTCCGCAGGCCGCTCCCTCCGAGCACCAGCCCGGACGACGTGGGCTTCCGCCCCCGCAGTTACTGGCGCGGTCCCGTCTGGCCCGTGATGACCTGGCTCTTGTGGTGGTCTCTGGAGCACTCGGGAGAAAAAAAGAGGGCGGCCCGGCTCAAGGGCCACGCCCTCGGGCAACTCTCTGACGGATGCTTTGGGGAGTACTACGAGCCCTTCACGGGCGAGGCTCTGGGCTCGGACAATCAGTCGTGGACAGCGGCCGTGGCCCTCGACTGGCTGGCTAACGAGGAGCCACCCTTACCCACGCTATAATCCTAGAGAAGGTGGCGGAGAGGTGGAAGCTTCCGTGGCGAAGGTCCTGATCGTCGACGACGAGCCGAACATCAGGGAAGTCGTCGGCCTCTATCTGAGGCGCGATGGCCACGACGTCGTCTCGGCAGCCGACGGCGAAGAGGCGCTCGAGGTCTTTCGAGAGAGCGAACCCGATCTCGTCGTACTCGACCTTATGCTCCCCAAGATCAGCGGGCTGGAAGTATGCCGCCGGATGCGGACAGACCGGAGCGTGCCCCTGATCATGCTCACGGCCCGCGGCGAGGAAGAGGAGCGTATTGTGGGCCTCTCATTGGGCGCGGACGACTACATCGTGAAGCCTTTTTCACCCCGCGAGCTGGCTGCGCGTGTCGCCGCGGTCCTGCGGCGCGTGGAAGAATCGTCCGCAGGTGGGGATCAGCGGGTGCTCTCGTTCGACGGATTGCGGATAGACCCGAACACGCGTGAGGTCCTGGTGCTGGGAGAGCCGGTGACGCTGACGGCCAGGGAGTTCGACCTTCTATACCGGCTGGCCTCGAGCCCTGGCAGGGTCTACACGCGCGACCAGCTCATGGAGTCGGTGTGGGGATACACCTTCTCCGCAGACACGAGCACCGTCACCGTGCACGTGCGACGGCTGCGCGAGAAGGTGGAGCCCGAACCGGCCAAGCCCCGCTACCTGCAGACCGTCTGGGGCGTCGGCTACAAGTTCGGCGGATGAAAAGCGCACTCCGCACCGCTGGCGCAGCGATTCTGTTCCTCGCCGGTTCGCTGGCACTGGCCCTCTTCGCCGCTTCGGTGTTCGGTGTACCTCCGGCCGACCTGACGGCCGTGGCAGTGTTGCTCGGCGTGGCCGGCGGAGGCAGTGGTCTGCTGGCGCTGCTACTCATCCGTCCCGCCGTACTCGGGCGTCTGGGCGGTGTGCGGGCCCAGCTCGTGGGGGCTGGCCTGATCGGGAGCCTCCTGCTCCTCGGGATGATGCTCGCGGGCGCGAGGGCCATGTTCATCTCGGGACACGACCTCTCGCTGCTCTTGACGATGCTGACCTTTGCGGCGGCCCTCTCGGTCGGTTTCGCCCTGCTCTACGCGATGCCGTTATCCAGCCGCATCCAACGCGTACGGGCCGGGACGGAACGGATCGCAGGAGGCCAACTGGGCTCGGAGGTTCGCGTCGATGGCCACGACGAAGTCGCCGGGCTGGCCGACGACTTCAACCGCATGGCGCAGGCCTTAGAAGAAGCAGCGGAACTCGAGCGCGAGATGGAGAAAGCGCGACGCGATCTCGTTGCCTCCGTCTCCCACGACCTGCGAACCCCGCTCGCCTCGACGAGGGCCCTGATCGAAGCCCTCGCGGACGGCGTCGCCACCGACCCGCAGACCGAAAGTCGCTACCTCTCCTCGGCCAGCCGCGAGCTGGAGCACCTGAGCCGCCTGGTCGACGACCTCTTCGAGCTCGCCAGGATAGACGCGGGGTTGCTGCAACTCACGCTGGAAGAGGCTTCGCTGCACGACCTGATCTCCGACACTATTTCAAGCTTCCAGCCTCAGGCCGAACAACAGGGCGTGCGGCTGGAAGGCCAGATCGTGGGCGACGTCGACCCCGTTCTCGCTAACCCACCCAGGCTACAGCGCGTACTCCACAACCTCGTCTCCAACGCCCTGCGCCATACCCCGGCAGATGGCACCGTAACCCTGCGCGCGACGCGCGAAGGGGAGGAGGCGCACGTCGAGGTCTCCGACACGGGTGAGGGCATAGCCGCTGAAGACCTGCCACGGGTCTTCGAACGCTCGTTCCGTGGCGAACAGTCGCGGACTCGCGGCGAGAAGGACGACACGCCGGGCGCCGGGTTGGGACTCGCGATCGCGCGCGGCCTCGTCGAAGCGCACGGCGGCACCATGGACGTCGAGAGCAACCTCGGGCGCGGCTCGCGCTTCCGCTTCACGCTGAAGCGCGCCTGACATCCGGGCGGTTCGCGAACCGCACTTACGGCAGAGACGCCAGGCGTGCGACGAGACCTGGATCTCGCATCGCCGCTTCGCCCACCAGGACCGCGTCGGCGCCTGCGTCGCGTAGCCTTCTGGCGTCTTCGGGGCTCTTGACGCCGCTCTCGGCGACGAGGGTCGCGCCGGCGAGACTGGGGGCGAGACGTTCGAAGGTGCCGAGGTCTACGGTGAAGTCTCTGAGATCTCGGTTATTGACGCCGATCACTCTGGCGCCGGATTCGATGGCCAGGTTCGCTTCCTCCTCGTCGTGGATCTCCACGAGCGGCGTCAGGCCGACCTCTACGGCCAGGGAGACGTAGCGGGCTAGTGCCGCCGCTTCGAAGAGAGCCGCTATGAGCAGGACGGCGTCGGCCCTCGTGCCTGTTTCGAGGATCTGCGCCTCGTCGACGGTGAAGTCCTTGCGTAAGACCGGCAGAGTAGTATTGTTCCGCGCGGCGTCGAGGTCTTCGAGACTTCCCTCGAAGCGTTCAGGTTCGGTAAGGACGGAGAGGCAGCTCGCTCCTTCTAACTCGTAGCGGGCGCCCCACTCGGCCGGGTCGGCCTCGCGGATAAAGCCCGCCGAGGGTGAGGCGCGCTTTATCTCGGAGATCACGGAGAGGCCTGGTGCCGAGAGAACGCCGGCGAAGTCCCTCTTCTCGAAGAGTAGAGCCTCCTGGTAGAGGCTACCTAGGTCCGTGCTGCTGCGTAGATCCTGCGCCCTACTGAGGGCGGCTGTGGCGAGCTCGTCAAGGACGGTTGCGCGCTTCACACGGTCCCCGAGAGGCGGCGGGTAGTCTTTACGAAGTCTTCCAGGGCCATCGCGGCGGCCCCGTCGCTGATGGAATCCCTTGCCAGACGCACGCCTTGTTCTACCGTCTTCGCTTTACCTGAGACGTGGATCGCGGCCCCCGCGTTGAGGAGGACGATGTCGCGGGATGCCCCGCGCTCCTCGCCGGTAAGAATGTCGCGGAGGATGCGGGCGTTGAGGTGGGCGTCGCCACCGAGCAGGCCGTCCGGGGCGTGCCGTGAGAGGCCGAAGTTTTCTGGTGAGATCTCATACTCTACTATCTCTCCCTGGGAGACGTCGGCGACGAGGGTCTTGTCAGTCACCGTGATCTCATCCATCCCGTCCGTCCCGTGGACGACGAGCGCTTTCTCGGCCCCGAGGTCCCGCAGCGCCTCGGCGACGGGACGCACGTAAGCTCCGCCGAAGACCCCGACGAGCTGACGCCTGGCGCCGGCGGGGTTGGTTAGCGGCCCGAGCAGATTGAAGACGGTCCTGAAAGGCAGCTCCGCCCGCACAGGGGCCACAAACCTCATCGCGGGGTGGTGCGTGCGGGCGAACATGAACCCGAGGCCGGCCTCAGCGATACAGCGGGAGACCTGTTCCGGGCTTAGCTCGATCTCCGCGCCGAGCGCCTCTAGCACGTCGGCGCTACCGGCCTGGCTCGTCGCCGCCCTGTTGCCATGTTTGGCTACAACGACGCCGGCCCCACAGGCCACGAACGCGGCCGCCGTGGAGACGTTTATGGTCCCCTTCGCGTCGCCGCCCGTGCCGCAGGTGTCGACGACGCCCTCGGGGGCCTCGACCTTCGCGGCGAAGCGGCGCATGGCGCGGGCGAAGCCGACGATCTCAGGTACTCTCTCCCCCTTTACGCGGAGCGCGGTAAGGAGCGCAGCCGTGGCCGCAGGGGGAGCATTACCCTCCATGATGGTCTCCAGCGCGCGTTCCGCCTCGCCCTCGGTCAGGACCTCCCCGTCGACGGCTCTGCGAAGGGTCTCGCGCAACAAGGGCCGGCTCAGAGCCCCAGGAAGTTCTTCAGGAGGTCGTGACCGCTTCGGGTCAGGATGCTCTCGGGGTGGAACTGGACGCCCTCGACGGGGTACTCGCGGTGCCTGACGCCCATGATCGTACCGTCTTCGGTGCGGCTGGTGACGACCAGGCATTCTGGGACTGACCCTGGTTCGATCACCAGCGAATGGTAGCGTGTCGCCTCGAAGCCCTGGTCCAGGCCCCTGTAGACCCCCTTGCCATCGTGCATGATCCTCGCAGTCTTGCCGTGGACGGGCTCGCCGCGCACTACCTCGGCGCCGAAAGCCTGCCCGATGGACTGGTGGCCGAGGCAGACGCCCAGAGTGGGGATACTCTTACTGACCTCCTCGATCAGCTCTACCGAGACCCCGGCCTCGTTCGGCGTGCAGGGACCGGGGGAGACCACTATCCTATCCGGGTGGAGCGCGGATACCTCCTCCGGCGTGACCTCGTCGTTGCGCCGCACGAGGACCTCGGCCCCGAGCTCCCCAAGGTACTGGACCAGGTTGTACGTAAAGGAGTCGTAGTTGTCTATAACGAGGACCCGCATAAGTGGAGCGATTTTAGCGGAT
>DATDKO010000327.1:0-8121 GCA_036519935.1 Rubrobacter sp.
TCGCGACGCCAGACGATAGCAGGAGAGCCGGCGGAGACGACCCCTTGCACGAAATCCTCGTCCAGGGTCTCGCGGGCGGTTACCGCCACCTCGTCGGAGGAGATCCAACCCTTCACCGGCTCGTCGACGGCGAGCCCGCGCACCTGCCTGGCGGCGTCGCCTGGCAGCGGGCAGTCAGCGTCCAACTCTTGTAGAAGGATCAGGGAGAAGTCCTTCAGGATCACTACGGGCTCCGTTCGCAACATGGTGTGACCGGCTCGTATCATTTTGGGCCCGGCCGCCGAAAATCGCAAACCCCGCCACGGAAATGGATCTCCGGGGTGCTAGAATATGGCCAAAAGCAAACTGCTTCTTTGGCCTCCCAACAGGGGGCCGTATACTTGCCTGAGGCGTCCCGAAGAAGAGGGGTGAGCAGAGATCGCGGAAGACCAGATCGTCGTGCGGGGGGCGCGCGAACACAACCTCAAGGACATAACGGTCTCCATGCCGCGGGACGTGATGGTGGTGGTGACCGGGCTCTCCGGTAGCGGCAAGTCTTCTCTTGCATTCGACACGATCTACGCGGAGGGGCAACGCCGCTACGTGGAGAGCCTCTCCGCCTACGCCAGGCAGTTCCTCGGTCAGATGGATAAGCCCGACGTTGACCACATCGACGGTCTCTCTCCTGCGGTCTCCATCGACCAGAAGACCACGTCCAACAACCCCCGCTCCACGGTCGCTACGGTAACGGAGATCTACGACTACCTGCGTCTGCTCTACGCCCGCGCAGGGCGGCCGCACTGCCACGTCTGTGGCTTCCCCGTCGCCTCCTCGACGCCGCAGCAGATGGTCGAGAAGGTACTTACCCTCCCCGAGAAGACGCGCTTTATGGTGCTCGCGCCAGTAGTGCGGGGGCGCAAGGGCGAGTACGGGAGGATGTTCAAAGAGTTGGCCGAGAGCGGCTACGCCCGCATCAGGGTCGACGGCGAGCTGCACGAGCTGCCAGTCGACCTCGGGCTTGACAAGAACTACAAGCACGACATAGAGGTAGTCGTCGACAGGCTGGTGATCAGGGATGGCATAGAGCGCCGCCTTACGGACTCGATCGAGACAGCCCTGAGACTGGCCGAAGGCCTGGTACAGATCGAGACCGTCGAGAGAGACGGCGAGTCGATGCTCTTCTCGGAGAGCTTCACGTGTACGAACTGCGGGGCCTCCATTGCGGAGATACAGCCGCGCACGTTCTCGTTCAACAGCCCCCACGGGGCTTGCGACCGCTGCGACGGGCTGGGCAGCCGCCTGGAGATAGACCCCGCGCTCGTCGTGCCGAACGAGGACTTGAGCGTGAACGAGGGGGCTGTCGTGCCGTGGGCGAACTCACAGACCGAGTACCATGCTAGCGTGCTCGGCGCGCTGTCGGAGAAGTACGGGATCGACCTGAACATCCCGTGGCGCGACCTGCCGGAGGAGCACAGATACCTCATCCTCTTCGGCACCGACGGAGAGCGCATCTACGTCTCTTACCGCAACCGTTACAACCGCCGCAGGCAGTATATGACCCGCTTCGATGGCGTCGTAGGCAACCTGGAGCGGCGCTACACCGAGACCGACTCGGAGTACAGGCGGGAGAAGATCGAAGAGTTCATGAGCCACGTCCCCTGCCCCAAGTGCAGGGGCGCCAGGCTCAGGCCCGAAGCCCTCGCCGTGACCGTCGGCGGCAAGAACATCTACGAGTTCACAGAGCTCTCAGTTACAGAAGCACAGCGTTTCTTCGACGGAGTGGAGTTCACCACGCGGGAGTGGATCATCGGCGAGCGGGTGGTCAAGGAGATCAGGGAGCGCCTCGGCTTCCTCGTCGACGTTGGGCTCGGATACCTCACCCTGAGCCGTTCCGCGGGGACCCTCTCGGGCGGAGAAGCCCAGAGGATAAGGCTCGCTTCACAGGTGGGGAGCGGTCTCGTCGGTGTCCTGTACGTGCTCGACGAGCCCTCTATCGGGCTGCACCAGCGAGACAACAGGCGTCTCCTCACCACGCTCGAGAAGCTAAGGGACCTCGGAAACACGCTCATCGTCGTCGAGCACGACGAAGAGACGATCCGTTCGGCCGATTACGTTATTGACGTTGGTCCAGGCGCGGGCGTGCACGGGGGTGAGGTCATCGTGGCCGGCAGCGTCGAGGACGTCGAGGCCGAGGAGCGTTCGGTGACGGGCGACTTTCTGGCCGGGCGGCGGAGGATCGAGCCTCCCGAAGAGCGGAGAGAGCAGACTGGTTCCATCCAGTTGCTCGGGGCGATGGAGCACAACCTGAAAGACGTGGACGTGCGGTTTCCGCTCGGGGTTTTCACCTGTATCACGGGCGTCTCGGGATCGGGGAAGAGCACGCTGGTCAACGAGATCCTCTACAAGGCTCTGGCCAACGCCGTCAGCCGCGGAAAGCACCGTCCTGGAAGGCACGCGGGGCTTAGGGGAGTCGAGGACGTCGACAAGGTAATAGACATAGACCAGAGCCCGATCGGGAGGACACCCCGCTCCAACCCGGCGACTTACACCAAGGTCTTCGACCACATAAGGCAGCTCTTCGCCTCCACGCCTGAGGCCAAGATCAGGGGCTACAAGCCAGGACGCTTCTCTTTCAACGTAAAGGGAGGCCGGTGCGAGGCGTGCCGCGGGGACGGCCAGATCCGGATAGAGATGCATTTCCTTCCGGACGTCTACGTCCCTTGCGAGGTCTGCAAGGGCCGCCGCTACAACAACGAGACCCTGCGCGCCACCTACAAGGGCAAGTCCATCTCCGACGTCCTTGACATGACCGTCGAGGAGGCCTGCGAGTTCTTCGCCCCCGTCCCCGCGATCTCACGTCGCATGGAAACCCTGCGCGACGTCGGCTTGGGCTACGTCAGGCTAGGGCAGCCGGCGACCACGCTCTCCGGTGGCGAAGCGCAGCGCGTAAAGCTGGCGAGCGAGCTGGGCAAGAGGGCTACAGGCAGGACCGTCTACATACTGGATGAGCCTACGACAGGGCTCCACTTCGCCGACGTGGAGAAGTTGCTCTCTATCCTGCACAGGCTTGTGAACGCGGGGAATACCGTCATCGTCATCGAACACAACCTGGATGTGATCCGGTCCGCAGACCACGTCATCGACCTTGGTCCCGAAGGCGGTGACGCTGGCGGCGAGATCATCGCGACAGGTACCCCTGAAGAGGTAGCCAACGTCGAGGAATCACACACCGGCCGCTTCCTGCGCGGCCTCATGCCCGAGGTCGTGGCCGCGGGCTAGTCAAAGGCTTATGCATTCGGACCCCGACCGAGGGCGATCCTTCTGATCTTGGTGCTCTAGGCTCCGTTCGCCCCTTCGACGATCTCTTCGAGTGCCGAACCGGCTACTATGTTCTCCAGGCCACGGATCACGACCGCTGCGTCCTCGACGAAGTCGGCGTAGCTCTCGTCGGCGCGCGAGCGGCGGTGTAGGCTCTCCAGGATGCGTCCGAGACGGTTTATGCCCCACTCCATGTACTCCTCGTTGTAGAGGGCTACCCGCACCACGGCGTCCACGCTCAAGGGATCTAAGTTGCCGCGTTCCAGGGTGGTGAACACGTAGTCGTACTGTCCGAGGATGTCGTCTACGATGGAACGGACGTCTGGCATATCCTCCTGCTCGAACATAAAGACGTAGGTTCCTGCGATGATCTGGAGCGCCTTGTCCTGATAATAGTAGCCTCTGCTGGAGTAGGCTTGTATCACCTCGAAAAGCTCCGTAAACTTCGCGTCCTCAAGCTCCGTCATTCTCCGCCCTCCGCTGATCGCCTGATAGGGATTCTACCCCTGCTGCGACCTCCGCCGCTATAGATTCGGCCACGAGAACTTCTTCACGAAAAGTCTTGTCCAGCCTTTGAAACGGTGCGGACAGACTGATAGATTCACTATCCGTGAGTGCCAGAAGCGCAGATCCAATAATTAGCCCGAACCAGGTCATGTCGGCGGGGCTCGCCGCTACCGCAGCGTCTTTCGTCACTTCCCGCTTCGGCGTCGCAGGCACGCTGCTCGGGGCCGCACTGACGGCCATGATCATCACCGGCGGGTCGGCGATCCTCAGGTCGTACCTGGAGGCCGCCTCGGGCCGCGTTCGCGGGATGCCCACGAAGCTACGCGCGCGCCGCGGGCAGCAGGAAGACGGAGGTTCCGGCGGCACCATGCCGGGACGGCCCGACCTCAGGGACCTGCCGACACTAAACCGGCGTTCGATCCTCATAAAGGGGCTCTTGGCCGCTGCCGTGGCGTTTGTGATCTGCATGGGCGTCGTGTGGGGGGCCGAGAAGGTTATCGGTAACAGCCTCTCTTGCGGCATCTGGGCAAAGTGTCCGTACGGCGCCGTTCCCGGTATCCACCCCGCCGGATACGGCGACACTGGTGCCGGCTCTTCTATCTCGGGCGGTAGCATGAATACCGGAGGGGTCGAAAGGCCGAGCCTCGTCGACCGCGTACGCCAGGAAAGAAACCCGTTCGGAGACGGCCAACCCGTCTTTGGGAATCCACGGAACGGCGGTAATCCAGGGGGCGCTGCATCATCAGCCTCCCCCGACCCGGGCGCAGGAGGCCAGGAATCCGCCCCGCCGGGTGCGGGACAAGAGTCCGTCCCGCCGGACGCAGGACAAGAATCCGTCCCACCTGACGCGGGACAGGAATCCGCTTCGCCGAAAGCCGGACAACAGGCTGCCCCCTCCAGCGCCTCACCGGCAGCCGGCCAGTAACTTCGCCGGAACAGGCTCTCTGTCGCGTAGCGCGTGTCGTGGTTCGCTCCGAAGTCGGCGTGAAGGGATAAACTTAGTCGGCTGTGACCGGTGCGGCGTACAATGTCCCCAGGCCTGCTCTGCTCTTGGTGCTCGACGGCATCAGGCCCGACGTGCTACGGGCAGCCATCCGCGACGGGGACACGCCGAACCTTGGCGCCCTGGCCCAGAGGGGAGAGGCGGTCTGGGACGCGGTCTCGGTCTTCCCTAGCATAACCCCGGCGGCGACGGCCGCGATAGCGACGGGAGAGGCTCCCGCAAAGAGCGGCATCGTCGGGCACGCCTGGTACGATGAGTTCGAGCAGCGGGTGGTCGTCTACGGCGCCATGGCGGAGACCGTGATGGCGAGCGGTCCCATAAGAGTCTTCCACAACAACGTCTGGCGGATGAACCGCGACGACCTGCACGCGGCGACCCTCTTCGAGGCCCTGCACGACCGCGGTTTCGACGGCGCGTGCGTCAACTTTCCCGTCAGGCGCGGTCCGCACACGCATCCGGTCCGCATGAAGACCATAGAGGGTTACCTGATGGGCGGACGCTACCTCGGACCCTCCGTGCAGGGCCCGAAGGAATACTTTATGGGCGATCTGTTCTACAGCCGCGATACCGGATTCAGCGGACGTAAGGCCAACGGCGGCGTCCTCCGCTCCGTTGGCATCAACGATGACTACGCGGCCAGGGTAGGGGCGATGTTGCTCAAGGAGCGTGCGGCGCCGTTCAACCTCGTCTATTTCTTCAAGGGCGATTCGATAGCCCACCACCACGGCCTCTCGGCGCAGCGTCAATGGCTGACGACGGCCGACGAGTACGTGTCAAGGATCTTCAGGGCCGGCGGCGGGGTCGACCGTGTGCTCGAGGACTACGCCGTGCTCGCGCTCTCGGATCACGGCCACGCGCCACTCCTCCCGAAGAGCCGCTACGTCGACCTGCGCATCATTCCAGGCCAGAGAGTCTCCTCAGGGGTGAAAGCACGTTTCGGCAACGGCACCACCATCGTCGTGGTCCCGAACGGACGTTCGGCGCTCATATATCTCCGTGGGGATGTGGAGCTGCGTCCGGTCGTGGAGAGACTAGTCGAGCACCGCGGCGTGGATCTCGCGGCCTGGATGGAAGACGGGTGGGTGGCCGTCCACCGGCTCGGGCGCGAAGTGCGCTTTTTGCCAGGCTCAGGAGTGAGCGACCCGTTCGGGCGCTCCTGGGAACTAGAAGGCGACCCGCGCGCCCTCGACATCGCCGTCTCCGATGGGTCTTTGCACTACGGTGATTACCCGGACGCCCTGGAGCGGCTGTGGGGCTGCCTGCACTCGCCGAGGTGCGGGGACGTGGTGCTCTCGGCGACACCAGGGTATACCTTCGGCGAGATCTCCGGCGGGTATCACACGGCGAGCGATCACGGCTCGTTACACGCGAGCGACTCCAACGTGTTCGTGCTCGCGAGCGGCGTGCCGGCGCCGCACAGGATCACGGACGTGGCCCCGACGCTCCTCTCACACTTTGGCGCCGATCTGGTCGCCGGGGACCGTGTCCACTAGGAGTAACGGCTCTGGGGAGCGCACTGGACTCAGGCCGCGTTACCGGCGGGCGTTCGGATGTGTTACCTGGGTGTACATGGGGATGCTGGTTTTCCTCGCGGCCAACTTCCTCCTCGTGCTGCCGTCCAGATACCTCGGTAGCGGGGAGCTTTACAGTTATCTTCCCCCCACCCTCGCGTACCTCGGGACCCTCCTGATCCTACCAGGAATGGTGCTCGCAGCACTTCTCGGGGCCCGTACGTTCCGGACATCGCGCACGCGTGGGACCCGCGTCGGGGCCGGGGTGGGAGCCCTGATCGGCTACAGCGGCTTTTTCGGCCTGGCATGGCTCGCTATCGCCCTCGGGCTGAACCGGCGAGACCAGGCGTTCCGGACGGTTGTCTTCCCCGATCTCGGAGGGAGCCTCGCTTTCTACGCCTTCGTTCCACTGACGCTCCTTGCGATGGGTCTGGTCATTTTCGCCCTATATGCCAGAGAGGCGGACTTCGAGCGACGGCGTAGGCTCGTCTATGCCGGGGCGGCGCTTGCGGTGCTTGCGGGGCTCGGCGTCATGGCGACGGATCCAGATCCGCTCGGTGTGGCAGGGGCCTTGATCTCGACCTTATCAGGGGCCATCGGCGGCTATGTCAGCGGATCCGGTTACGCCAGGGCCGGCGGGGACGACATGATCCCACCAGGGGCCGAGATCCAACGCCGCAAGCCTCGCTAAGCAGGGAAGCGTGGGTCCTCGCGGTATAATCCCTCTCGATGACTGAGAACGGATTCCCCGATAGATCACACCTTCCTACCTCGCCCGGCGTCTACATCTTCAAAGACGCTGAAGATACGGTTATTTACGTGGGCAAGGCCAAGAACGTGCGCAGCAGGGTTGCCAGCTACTTCAACCGCTCGGGAGACGGACGCCCGAAGATAGCTGAGCTCAGGGAACGCGTCAGGCAGATAGACTTCATCGTCACGGGCAGCGAGACCGAGGCGCTGGTGCTCGAGGCGAACCTGATCAAACGCCACAGGCCGCGCTTCAACGCCTCGCTCAAGGACGACAAGAGCTACCCCTATATAGTGGTCACGACCGGAGACGAGTACCCAAGGGTTTTCGCGACCCGCTCCTCCCACGACCCGCGCCACCGCTACTTCGGACCTTTCCCCAGCGCTGGCAGCGTCCACTCGACGCTCGACGTACTGAACAAGACTTTCCCTTTCCGCAAGTGCCGGGGTCCTGAGCCAGGGCGCCGCAGCGGGGTGCCTTGTCTCAACTACCACATCGGACGTTCGGCGGCGCCGTGCATCGCGGCCATCTCCAAAGAGGACTACGATGGGATCATCGCGGACGTCATCTCCTTTCTGGAGGGGCGGGTGGACGGTTTGATCCTCGAGCGCGAGGCTGCCATGCGCGAGGCCGCCAGGGACACGGACTTCGAGCGGGCGGCGAGGCTGCGCGACGAGATCTCCGCGCTCTCCCACGTGCGCGACCGCCAGCAGGCGACCATCGCTTCCGAGGACTCGTTCGACGCTTTTGGCGCCTACACCGAGGGCGAGACTGCTTGCGTGCAGGTCTTCGCCGTGCGCGAGGGCCAGATCGTGAACCGCGACTCTTTTCTCCTCGACAACTACGGCGAGTCGCGGGCCGAGGATGTGACGCTCCAGTTCGTCCCCCAGTACTACGGTACGGCCGCCGTGCCGCGCGAGGTCCTCGTCCAGTCCGACGACCGCGAGGACGAACTGGATACGCTCGCCGATCACCTCTCGGGCCTGAGGGGCACCAGGGTCGAGGTACGCCGTCCCAGGCGAGGGGACAAACGCCGAATCCTGGAGATGGCCCTG
>DATDKO010000328.1:0-15278 GCA_036519935.1 Rubrobacter sp.
AGCCCAAGGCCCAGTGCAGCTCCGGCATGTGGTCGAAGTTCATCCCGTAGACGGTCCCTATGAGCGTAGGGGCGAACAGGATGGCCGCCCAGGCGCTGATCTTCTTCACCTCGTCGTTCTGGCGGATGGACGCCTCGGAGAGGGCCTTGACCTCCTCATTTTGCTGCAACCCGACAAGAGTGAGGTTGACGCTCAAGATGTTCTGGAGGAGGTCCTTGAAGCCTGAGACCCGCTCATTGACCTCTATGGCGTGGTCCTGGACGTCCCTTAGGTAGCGCTGCAGCTCGGGGTCGACCTCGTACTTCTCGAAGCCCGCGATCAGGTTGCCGAGCATACCGCTGAGGGGCTTTACGGCCCGCTGGAACTCGATCACTTCCCGCGAGAGTTCGTAGGTGCGCCTGGAGACGCCCGGGTTACCGGAGAACACCTCAACTTCTATCTCGTCTATGTCGTTCTCGAGACCCCTGACCACGGGTGCGTAGCCGTCAACCACCCGGTCCATGATCGCGTAGAGTATCGCTTCTGGTCCCCGCACCAACAGCTCGGGGTTGGCCTCGAGGCGCCCGCGCACCTCGCTGAGGGCCGGGGCCTCGCCGTGGCGGACCGTTATCACGAAGTCCTCGCCCACGAAGATATGGATCTCCCCGAACTCTACCTCCTCGGGGTCGTCAAGGTATCGGGCCGGCCTCAAGACGACGAATAAAGTCTGCCCGTAGCGCTCGAGCTTCGGCCTCTGGTGCGCCTCCAGGGCGTCCTCAACGGACAGCTCGTGGAGCTCGAACTCCTCGGCGACGGAGGCGAACTCCTCCTCGGTCGGCCTGTAGAGACCGATCCATGCCACCCCGCGCTCTTTGCGCAGGGCCTCGTAGGTCTCCCGTAGCGACCGCGGCTCGCTGGCCCGATGGCCATCCACGTAGATCGCGTTGTCCACTATCATCCCTACACCTCGCTTCACCCACTCTGTACTCCGAATAAAACGGACCGCCGAGAAGCGGCCACATTGCCGCCCGTTCGCAGGTTAGGTGAAGGTGTTGGATCGGAACCGCCGCCGGTAGGCTACGAAGTCCCGTTCACCGAACGCCCGCGGCGAGCGGCCTACTACTATGCTCTACGCTATCGTTTGTCACGTACCACTCACCTCCTTGTGCGTCCGGAAAACTCGTCGAGGTAAGTGTAGCTCTTGCTACTTTCGATGACAAGCAGGGGTGCAGCGTGCTGATACCTGTATAATATAAAATACCATCGTGGAAGGTCGCAGATACACAATCAAACAGCTCCCTCCCGAGCTCAGGCCGCGGGAGCGGCTGTTATCGGAGGGTCCTGAGGCGCTTTCCAGTGCGGAGTTGTTAGGCATTCTGTTTGGCACGGGGAGCAAGGAGAGCACGGCGGTCGAGCTTGCTGGGCAGGTCATCTCAGAGAGTGGCGACCTCTTCGGATTGCACGGGGTCTCTGTTCATGATTTGCTCGGATTGCACGGAATCGGGGAAGCAAAGGCGTGCAAAATCCTTGCCGCCGTCGAGTTCGGCAAGAGGTTGGGAAGGGTTCGCAACCCGGGACGCCCCGTGATATCATCGCCTGAAGACGTTGACGGTCTTTTGAGGGGTCGGATCGCTAATCTCGACCGGGAGAATTTCGTCGCGGTGCTCTTGAACACCAAGAACGAGGTAATAGAGTTTCCGACTATCTCGGTTGGCACGCTTTCGGCGTCTCTGGTTCACCCCAGGGAGGTATTCAAGCCGGCGATCCGGGCTAGCGCGGCGGGTATAGTGCTCGCCCACAACCACCCTAGCGGCAAGGTCGGACCGAGTCGGGAGGACCGAGAGGTCACGAGGCGGCTCAAGGAGGCCGCCGAGATAATCGGTATCGAGGTCCTGGATCACGTGATTCTGGGCGACGGGTACTTTAGTATGAAGGAGCACGGAATACTCTAGCCGCCTGAGTGGTGGCGCGGGGTCGTTCGATACGGAGGATGGGTCGCGTATGTTCGGAGGACTGTTCGGGCGAGACATTGCGATAGACCTTGGAACGGCGAACACGCTAGTGTTCGTCAAAGGACAGGGGATCGTACTCTCTGAGCCCTCGGTGGTCGCAATCGACATCAAGACGGATAAGGTCGTGGCCGTCGGGTCAGCGGCGAAGCGGATGCTCGGGCGCACGCCGGGCAATATCGTAGCGATGAGGCCCCTAAAGGACGGTGTGATAGCCGACTTCGAGGTCACGGAGAAGATGCTCGCATACTTTATCCGCAAGGTGCAGCCGCAGCGCCGGTTCTTCAAGTCTTTAGTCGGGCCGAGGGTCGTCGTATGCGTGCCCTCGGGCGTGACTGGCGTCGAGCTCAGGGCCGTCAAGGAGGCGACCGAGTCGGCAGGAGCCCGCCAGGCGTACACCATCGAGGAGCCGTTGGCTGCTGCCATAGGGACGGGCCTGCCCGTCAACGAGGCCCAGGGGTCGATGGTCGTCGACGTCGGCGGCGGGACGAGCGAGGTCGCCGTCATCTCCCTCGGCAGTATCGTCACCAAGTCCTCCATCCGCATAGCCGGCGACGACATCGATGATGCGATCTCCTCCTACATACAGAAAGAGTACAAGCTCGCCATCGGCACCCAGACTGCCGAACAGCTCAAGATAGAGCTCGGCAGCGCTTTCAGGCTCGAGGAGGAGGAGTCGGCCGAGATAAGAGGCAGGGACCTCGTCACGGGACTGCCCAAGACCGTCGTCATAACCAGCGAGGAGATCAGGGAGGCCATAAGCGTTCCTGTGGACGCGGTACTCGCGGCCGTGCGGGATACCCTGGACCGCACGCCCCCCGAGCTTGCATCGGACATAATGGACAGGGGGATGATCCTCGCCGGCGGTGGGGCACTCTTGAGGCACCTCGACGAGCGCCTAAGGCGTGAAACGGGTATCCCCGTGCACGTCGCTGACGACGCGCTGATGTGCGTGGCTATCGGCAGTGGCCGCTCCCTCGAAGAGATCAACTCCTACCGCAGCGCCCTATCCTCGGCCTAGAGCACGACGTGGGCCGCAAGAAGTCCAGTGCCGCAAGCGGTCTCGCGGCCCTCTTTATCCTCAGCGTGGTCAGCGTCGCGCTCTTCACCGTCTACGTAAAAGAGGGCGACTGTACACAGGAGCAAGATTGCGGGCCATTGCATACGGTCCAGCTCGGCGCGGCCGAAGTCTTGCAACCGGCGCGCAGCGTCTTCGCGACCCTCTTCGAGCCGCTGCAGCGGGCGAAAGAGAGCGTGCAGGGCGCCCTCGACAACAGCGAGGAACAGAGACTCGAGCGTAAGTTGCAGGAGTCCCGGGCCCTCGCGGCCCAGGCGTCCCGCCTCGAGCGCGAGAACGCCCGCCTTCGCGAACTCTTAAAGGGACAGAGGTCGACCTACGAGTACGGCCCGCTCGCGCGGGTCGTCGCGCCGGTAGGGGATCAGTTCACCCAGAGGATAATTATCAACGTAGGCACCGAGGACGGCGTCGAACCCAACAGGCCGGTGGTGATCGGCGAGAACACACTGGTCGGGCGCACCACGGAAGTCTCCAAACATACAGCCCAGGTCATGCTTATCACGGACCAGATGTTCGCGGCGGGGGTCAGGATCATCCCGCCCGCCAAGTTCGACCCTGCTTCCGGTGAGCTTAGCCCTGCCGTCACGGCCGAGAACGTCTCCTATGGCCAGGGGCTTCTGGAGACCAACCTCGAAGGATACTTCGGGGTCGACCTGGTCAGCCTCAAGGCGCGTGCGGAGGAGGGCGACTTCGTCGTTACCAGCGGGAGGGCCGGGGACAAGGAGCTCTTGTTCCCTCCTGGGCTGTACGTGGGTAAGGTCGAGGCAGTCAGCTCGCAGGATATAGAGCAGTTCAAGAAGATAGTGGTGGACCCGGCCATGAACCCCCAGGACCTCGAAGAGGTGCGGGTGGTCGTCGACTGGGCCGGCCAGGAAGGGTAGAGACAGTTGGTGGAGCAGGCCTCCGTCATCCGCGCCGCGATCGTCATTGCGCTCGCAGCGCTGCTCGACGCCGTCGTGGTACCTTACCTGACCTTCGGCTTCTCCTCACCAAAGCTGACTCTGATCGCGGTAGTCTTCGCCGTCGCTCTACTTAGGGATCTCCAGGCAGTGTTGCTCGGCTTCTTCGGGGGCATACTACTCGACGCCCTCGGCAGCGAGCTCTTCGGGGTCGGGGCGCTCGGGGGCCTGCTTGCGGCCATGCTCGCTTCCCGCGCGAGCGCCGTGCGGCGAAGGGGGTCTGAGAGGGTGCTGCTCGCCCAGGTCGCAGGCCTTGC
The DNA here is from genome assembly GCA_036519935.1 of Rubrobacter sp. Classification (GTDB taxonomy): domain Bacteria; phylum Actinomycetota; class Rubrobacteria; order Rubrobacterales; family Rubrobacteraceae; genus Rubrobacter_D. The sequence goes on from DATDKO010000328.1 coordinate 4,283, forward strand.
CGTCGCCGGCTATGACCTCCTCGGCTACAGCGCCCGCTGGCTCGCCGGCCTGGGAGTCCCGCCGCTTGGCGAATATGCCGTCGGCGGGGTGCTCCCCGACGCCCTCATCAACGCCCTGCTCGCCTTCCTCATCGGCGGGTGGCTCCTAAACGTCGTCAATATCAAACCCCCCCACGGCTAGTCAGCACTTCAGCATGTCAGCACCTCAACTTGTGCAAGTCCTTGCTGACGTGCTACTAGGCGCGGGGATTCCCCTCGGATTTCAGCCTGGCCTGGATCACGATACTCTGGACCAGCCCGACCGACATCATGCTGACGAGCAAATTGCTGCGCCCGTAGCTCACAAAGGGTAGTGGCAGCCCGGTAACGGGCATCATGCCCATCGCCATCCCGACATTTATGAGCGCGTGAAACGTCAGCATCGTCGCCACCCCAACCGCGATGAGCACGCCGAAGCGGTCGCGCGAGACGGTCGCAGCGTGCAACACGCGCCAGACCAGCAAGAAGAAAAGGATCAGCACGACCAGGGACCCTACGAAGCCGACCTTCTCCGCTAGGTTGGAGAAGATGAAGTCTGTGCGGTCCTCCGGCAGATAGCCAAGGTCGCCGAGCGTCCCAGACGATCGGAGGCCCTTGCCCATTAGCCCCCCTGAACCTATGGCCATCTTCGAGTTCTCGACTTGGTAGCTCACCCCTGGAACGCTCTGGGGGTCGAGGAACGATGTGAGGCGTTGTATCTGATAGTCCTCCAGTACTCTGAGCTTGATGGCGAGGTAGACGGCCACGCACCCCGCCGCGAAAAGGCCCCCAAGCTGGTACCACCTGGCTCCCCCCACGAAGACCACAGCCACGAAGATGGCCCCGAACACCATCGCTGTCCCGAGGTCTGGTTGCGCGAGCACGAGCAACACGGGAACAGATATGATGCCAAGGGCTTTCAGGAAAGTCATGTTGTGCGCAAAACTGTTCTCGGCCACATAACCGGCGAGCACCACGATCGACAGTGGCTTGGCGAACTCCGAAGGCTGCATCTCGACGGGCCCGACTCCGATCCAGCTCTGCGCCCCGTTCACCGAGAAGCCTGCGACGAGCACGGACACCAGCATCACGATCGTTACCCCGTAGACGAACCTGAGGTGTCGCCCGAGCCACCTGTAATCCAGCAGCGCGAGCACGACGGCGCCGACAAGACCGGCAGCCAGCCCGAGGGCCTGGTTGACGGCGTAGAGCTGCCTGTAGTCCGCCTCGGCAGCATAGATGGCGAGGACCCCGATCCCACCAAGCGCCACAGCGGTGAGGAAAAGGAGCACATCGGAGCGGCGTAGCCGATGCGCGATGCTTACCTTCTCTTGTTTGTTGCCCCTGGAGACGGGGACCGCTTGACTGGTTCTTACGGCACGCACAACCCAAAGATACAGAATCTTCGGGCGTTCGGCAACGCCCGCAGGAAGAGCCCGCTACCAGGCCTTGACCGCCACCTGCTGCTCGGACGCCAGGGCCGCCTTTGCTTGTGGTCGACACGGAGCATGGCGGGTATACTGTTGCCCCGTGGGGTGCGTTTTGTACGCCCGCAGTAGCCTGATAAGTTCTAGGAGATCGAGATGTTTGCGGTTGTAAAGAGCGGTGGAAAGCAGTACAGGGTGAAAGAGGGTCAAGAGCTCGTCGTCGACCGCCTAAAGGGCGAGGTAGGGGATTCCCTGGAGCTACCTGTCGGCTTCGCAGTCGATGAAGGGGGGTTCGACCTCGGCGAGAAGAAGGCCAGGGTCGAGATCCTGGACCATCTGCGGGGAGATAAGATCCACGTCTACAAGTACAAGGCGAAAAAAGACTACAGGAAGAAGACCGGGCACAGGCAAGAACTGACCCGGGTAAAGGTGCTGGAGGTATCTGATGGCTCATAAGAAGGGCGGGGGCTCCTCGCGTAACGGCCGAGACTCGGCAGGCAGGAGGCTAGGAGTAAAGGCATACGGTGGCCAGGTGGTTACTGCAGGAAGCATCATCGTGCGCCAGCGCGGCTCGAAGGTGCACCCGGGACAGAACGTCGGGAAGGGCTCAGATGATACGCTCTTCGCCAGGGTCTCAGGCAGGGTCGACTTCGACCGGTCTCGGGGCAAGAGTGTCGTTAGCGTGATCGAGGAGCCCGTTCTGCAGGAGGCCACGGCCTGACCATCGTCCGTTACGGGGGTCTTTAGCCCCTTTGCAGTTCGTAGATGAAGCCAGCTTCATCGTCCGCGCGGGTCGCGGGGGCGACGGCAGCGTCTCTTTCAACCGCGAGAAGTACAAGCCGCGCGGCGGCCCCGACGGTGGTCGCGGCGGCGACGGCGGGGACGTGATCCTGTGCTCCACTGAAGACCTCTCAACCCTCGAGCCGCACGCGTACCGCAACGTCGTGAAAGCGGGCCGTGGCGGGCACGGTTCATCCAACAACAGGGCGGGCGAGCGCGGCAAGGACGCGGTGCTCGAGATCCCCGTCGGAACCCAGGTCTTCGACGACGACGGCCTCCTGGCCGACCTCTCGGAACCGGGAGAGACTTTCGTCGTCGCCGCCGGCGGCGAGGGCGGACGCGGCAATGGGTCCTTCGCATCCTCCACCCGCCAGGCGCCGGCATTCAGGGAGAAGGGTCTGCCAGGTGAGGAGCGTGAGATCCGTCTCGAGCTCAAGGTCCTCTCGGACGTTGGGCTCGTCGGCCTGCCCAACGCGGGAAAGTCTTCGCTGCTCCGAGCACTAAGCGCCGCCCGTCCGAGGGTGGGCGACTATCCTTTCACCACCCTCTCGCCCCAGCTCGGGGTCGTGGACGAGAAGGCTTACCGCGGACGGTTCGTGGTAGCAGACATCCCTGGCCTCATCTCGGGGGCCAGCGAGGGCAGAGGCCTCGGTAACCGCTTTCTCAGGCACGTGGCGCGGGCCCGGCTACTAGCGCTCGTGCTCGACGCGAGCGAAGACCCCGAAGGGGCCGAAGGCACGTTGCGGGCCGAGCTCCACGCCGCCAGGCTCTCGGAGAAGCCCACGGTCGTGGTCCTGAACAAGGTCGACCTACTCGATGAGGAGCTCAGGTCGTACCTGCGGGAGGCCTTTCCGAATGCCTCTCAGGTCTCCGCGATCACGGCGGAAGGTGTCGCTGCACTGCGCGACACCTTCGAGCGGAGGCTGGGAGAGATGGCTGAGCACGCCGTCAGTGAGGTGCCTGAGCGCGAGCATCGCGTCTTCAGGCCAACCTGGAAGGGGGTTAGGGTCGAGCACGAGAACGGTGGCTACGTCGTCTCCGGGGAGGGCGTCGAGCGGCTCGCCCTCAAGACAGACTGGGGCAACAGGGAGGGCGTCGAGCGCTTTCAACACGAGCTGCAGAGGATCGGGGTACATGGAGCCTTGCGGCGGGCCGGTGCGGTGCCTGGCGATGAGGTCAGGATCGGCGAGACGGTATTCGACTTCCAGTGAGGTGGGCTTGAGGATAGGGATCTTCGGCGGGACCTTTGACCCTGTGCATCAGGGGCACATGATCGTCGCGGAGCAGGTCATGACCGAGCTCGACCTGGGACGTGTCGTCTTCGTGCCAGGCGGCATCCCGCCGCACAAAGAGGCCTCGAGCGTCAGGGCTGCAGCGCCCGACCGTCTCGCCATGGTCGAGGCGGCCGTCGAGGGGAACGAGCGCTTCAGCGTTGACAGGGTCGAGATCGACGCCGGTCGTCCGATGCACAGCGTCGAGACCGTGAGTATCCTCAGAGACAGCTCGCCCGAGGATGATTGGTACTTCATTACGGGCGCAGACGAGGTGTCGAACTTGCTCGCGTGGAAGGAGCCTGACAGGCTCCTTGAGCAGGTCGTCATGGTCGCCGCGACGCGGCCTGGTTACGACCTCTCCAGGCTCGACCACCTCGAAGCCGCCCTGAGGAACTTCGACAGGATATTCCCCATCGAGTGTACGAGGGTCGACATCTCGGCAACCGCGATCCGGCGCAGGATGTTGCAGAGAAAGAGTATCAGGTACCTGGTGCCTGAGGGGGTGCGTGAGATCATCGAGAACAGGAGGCTCTACAGAGGAGATGGAAGTCGAACGGAAGGAGGACTCTTGAAGGAGGAGATCCGGTGAGGCGCGACGAGTCAGTCGCCAGGCAGGAGAAGTTCGCGACCGAAGGCGAGGCGCTCACATACGAGATGGCCACCACAGCAGCCCGCGCCGCAAGCGAGATGTTCGCAACTGACGTGACCCTCATAGATCTGAGGGGACTCGTCTCCTACGCGGACTATTTCGTTATAGCCAGCGCCCAGACCGAGCGCCAGACGCGCCGCGTGGCACAGGAGGTCATAGAGCGTATGATCGAGAAGGGACACCGTCCACGCACCAAGCGCCTCGATGAGGGGACGGCCTGGATCAGCCTCGACTTCCTCGACGTCGTGGTGCATATCTTCACCGAAGAAGCCCGCGACTACTACCGCCTCGAATCCCTCTGGCGCAGCGCCCCCCAGGAGCGCTGGCAGGAGTAGCCGGACGTACGTTGACACCCCCCAGGAGGGTGCATATACTCTGACGAGTTTTTCGGGGCCGTAGCTCAGCTGGGAGAGCGCCGCGCTGGCAGCGCGGAGGTCAGGGGTTCGATCCCCCTCGGCTCCACTCTCCGAAGTGGCTTACCTATCGGAAATACCGGGAAAAAGAAAAGCCCCCGGTGCGAATCGCGGGGGCTATTACACCAATTACTACACCAACGCGCTACGCAAACGCCTCTTCCATAGCTGCCACGGCGCTATCCTGCATGTTCGGCAAGACGTGAGAGTAGGTATCGAGCGTGATAGCTATGCTGGCGTGTCCTAGCATCTCCGAAACGATCTTCGGGTTCACGTTCTTTAGCAAGAGGATCGTGGTGGCGGTGTGGCGTAGCTGATGAAAGGTCATGTGGGGGTGACCGGCTCGCACGAGCAGCGGAGCGAAAGACCGCTTTCTGAGGTTCGACGGGTTAATTAGCGTCCCCTTCGCTGTGCAGAACACGAAACCATTATCCTCGAAGAGGTCGCCTAGCCCGTCGATCTCTTCGAGTTGGCGCGTCAGGTGCCTTCTAAGGGCGTCCGTGGCGTCCCGCGTGAGCCTTACCGTCCTTCGACCCCGCGCGGTTTTCGTTGGACCTATAGAGAGCTTGCCGCCATCTTTCGTGACCGTCCTGCGTACCTGTAGCTTGCGGGCTTCGAGGTCTAGGTCCTCCCAACGGAGCGCGAGTAGTTCCCCCTGGCGCAGGCCCGTATGCAAGGCTACTACGTATAGAGCTTCGAGCCTGTCGCCTTGTACCGTGTTTAAGAGCCTACGCGCCTCTTCCCGAGTGAGCGGAGTAACTTCTTGCGTGTGGACTTTTGGAGGGTCTACGTCGGCGGCGGGGTTCTTCATCATGTATCCCCATCGCACGGCCTGCTTCAGGGCCTTGTGTAGCGTTTCGTGCATCTTGTGAACCGACGCGGCGCTACACCCGGAATCGAGCCGGGAACGGTAGAAGCCCGCCACGTCCGCCGCACCCAGGGTCTTGAGCTTTTTTCGACCTAATGCGGGTATCAGGTGAACCCGACAAAGGGATTCATTCCGGTCGTAGGTGCTCTTGCGGACGCTGCCGCGCACGGTGTTTTCCAACCAACTCGTCAGGAACGCGCCCACGGTCTTTGGGCCGCCGTCGGCGGCGATCCCCTTCGAGGCATCTGCCATTGCAGCTGTTAGCTTCTCGGCCGCCTCTTTACGAGTCTTCGCGTACACCGCCTTTCTTTTCGCGCCTATTGCCGTCTCGACTGTGTAGCGGGCCATGTAGAGCCCGTCCTTGCGTCGGGTGATGCTTCCCTCGCCGTTGCCGCGCTTACCCATGCCTAGCCCTCCCTTATGAGCTCAGAGGGCTGGACGCCCAATGCCTCCGCCAGCTTCCTGACCGTTCGAGGGTGTGCCCCCTGCCTGCCATCCTCTATGCGCCAGATCGTGTTGTAGGAGACGCCGCTCTTCTCCTCCAGCTCTCGCAAGGAGAGGACCTGCTCTCTCCTAAGTTCCTTAAGCCGCTCCACGTTGACCTCCATGCTCTGTATTTTGCACTACTTTCCTCACAAAATATTACCACAATCAGTAGATAATTACCACACAATACTGTATAATATCGGTGTCGGATAAAGAGATGGCCCCGCAGGTGCTGGTAACACCCCGGAGCCCGGCCCACAGAAAGGACTAGAGACTGTGGACACCAAAGAGTCTAGCGTATTCCATCCAAGCGAAGCCAGTGAGGACCACCACCCCCACGCCTGCACGGACGGGCTGGTCTTCCTGAGCTACACCGTCTTCGACGAAGCCGTGGGCGAGGAAGTCGAGCGCTTGGAAGTGGTGCCGTGCCGCCGTTGCGACAGTCCAGGATGAGGTCTCGGTCTAACCCGATCGCGACCTGCATGTTTTTCCGTGCGTGGACTACAAACCTCCTCGGTCGTACCTGCTCGCTTGGAATCCAAAAGTACGGTACATGAACCTAGGGGCAGGCTGCCGGGGAGAGGCTCGCGCCCACATCAGCGCGGCCGGCGCCCAACATGGCAGCGTAAATCGGGTCTGTCGCGAGAAGCGGTCGTGCGCTGCAGCGTATCCTCTCTTCCATGCCCGCGGGATCGACTGAGCCGTAGACTGCGTGGATGAGCGCCGCTTGTCCGGAGACGAAGGGCGTTGCCATCGAGGTGCCGCTCCAATAAGCGTACTCGCTGACCGGGAAGGTGCTCCGGATGCCCTCACCTGGCGCTGCGATGTCCACCCACATCCCGTAGTTAGCGAAGTCGGATTTCTGGTTATACATGTTTACCGAGGTTACGGCCACAAGCCCGTCTGCAGAGGCCGCGACGCCATTTCCGGCAGCCGGGTAATGCGCTAGTGAACTGTTCGAGTTGCCCGCGGCGGCGGCGACCAGGACACCGCTTGCCGTGGCGTCTTTGATCACCTCCTGGAGCAACTTCGACCGGCTCGGCGAGCCGAGGGAGAGGTTGATAACATCCGCACGGTTGTGCTCGGCGAAGTAGATCGCCTTGGCTATCGAGAAGACGTCGCCGTAGCCTTCCGTGTCTAACACCCGGAGCGGCATTATTTTCGCTGCGGGGGCTGTGATATCGACAATCCCCGCCACGTGCGTGCCGTGGCCCACCATCTCGTCCTTCTCTCCGTCGCAGTCCTCGTCGTTGCCCACAGGGCGGTCCGAAGGATTCGTGTCGTTGTCCACGAAGTCGTAGCGCTTGACCCCCTCGAAGTTGTCCACTAGCGCCGGGTGGTCGAGTTGCGCACCAGTATCAACGACGGCTACCGTGATGCCTTCGCCCTGGCTGATGGCGTGCGCGCTCACGAGACCGAGCGCTTGGGCCGCGTAATCCTCGGAGGTTGGCGCGACGTCGCTGACGCCCCAAGCTCTGTGCCGGGCACCTCCCTCGACCGGCTGGGCGAAGAAGTTGGGCTCGGCGTAGCGCAGACGCGAGTCGTTTGCCATCTGTTTCACCGTCTCCGTCACATCGGAGCCGGTCGGCAGTTTGAGCAGGCGGACGTCCGTGCTGCCAGGGAAGGTCTGCCGCGTGGTCGTTCTGTAGGTGGCGTTGATCTGCCTGGCCGTAGCCCCTGGTATCGGATTCAGCTTGACGATAACCTGGTGGGGCACAAAGTCCCCCGGTCCGCAAGCAGCCTGCGCGCGAGTGGCAGCACCCGACAACATTAGCAGACAGAGCGCCAGGACAAGCGCCCCCATCACGGCTCGCCACCGTGGGAATGATAGAGACATTCTATTCCCCCGTAAGAGCAGGTATACATACTGACGTCTCAACGCCTTCTCCTAGCTTGTTGCACCACTGACTCGATCCGCCCTTCAGCACCCATACTAGGCTGATGCCCTTCGTGTGTCGTGGGTGAAACTATAGCAGCAAGGCGCGCTAGTCATATCCCCATCTGGCTAGCTTCGTACCTCGCACTCAGTCTCCTTGCTCACACCATGTTCCATGTGCCAAAGCTGGGTTTCCCGGTCTGCTTGGAACTCCCCTTTGGCCTCAAGCCATACCGACCTTGGCGTCACACGCTTGGGGCGGACAACTCGTAGCTAGTGACACAAGGGCGAACCGGAGCGTCGGCATTAGGATGTATTCGCAAGGGCTGGGATCTTGAGTATTTATCTGTCCGCTGGGAGGCATAACACTACTTGTGACTGTGTTAGAAAAGAGGAACCAGTCGCCGGGAGTGAGGGTGCGAAGCGGCGGGTCTCTTCAAGGCAGCCGAGTCGTCGAAGGGCGGAGTGTTCCACCGATGACGACGCTGAATGTGGCCCTAGATCGAAGCTGCGAGGCAGTAGTAAGGAAGCCTGGAACGCTGCGTCCGGGCGTTAGAGGCGGGGCAGACGAGGTGCTGTACAAGGGGGAGTCAAGTGAGAAGATACAAAGCGTGGTGGAGCAATACGTCGGCGGGTTGCGAACCCGCGGCTACTATTCAGACTAGTTACCTGCTGTCTATGCGTCCAATGGGATGGGCTGCTATCATGGAATGGTTTTCAAAGGTAGGGTGGCAGGGGGAGAGCAGTCGCGTTGCGGGTACTCGTGTGTTTGGAGAACGATTACCGCAGCTACCGGGAGGTGATAGCGGCCGGGATCCAGATATTGCGCCCGCACACGGAGGTAGTCACCGCTGAGCTTGACGTGCTCAAAGATGAGGTGCGGCACTTCGATCCACACCTTGTGATCTGCAGCCTGCCAGCCTCTGCGGGCAACGAAGAGATAGTCTGCTGGGTTCAGCTTTCCTTGGAATGCCCCACCCAGCCGTCGGTGGTCTGCATCGACGGACGCTACTCGGAGCACAACAACCCTACGCTGGAGAACCTGCTGAGGGTCCTCGACGAGGTCGAGCAGCTCTTATGATCTTGTCCCGAAGGGTATGGTCGATTCTTCCTCGTAGTACCGAGCGGATGGGCGCTGCAGTACAGCAACCCTGGGCCAAACGGACTGGGGCTATGTTCCTGGCGCCAGGATGCGTTTACTCGCCCAGCCTCTCGTTCAGCCGTACCCTGCGCCTCGCTTCCACCAGCGCAGCCTCAGCCGCCACATGCGCAGCTTGCAGGCGGTGTCTGATGGTGGCGTACTCTGGACCAGTGAGCCAGGCGCTAGGCGGTGCTACGGGGATTAAAGATCCCTCCGACGCCTGGCCTCAAGGTATGCAGCTTCGGTCATGGCAAACGCCGTAGAAAGGCGCGTGAGGAGGTCGCGGTAGTTCTCGCCATCGGTCATGCCCTGCGAACGCATGAGGCTCTGGGTCGCTCTGATTCGCTGCCCGGCTTCCTTGAGGTTGTCCATCGCTTCTTCGAGGACGGTGTCTTCGTCGGCCATGACAAAAGTATACGGACAGGCATCCTCCGCCGGGTTGGCGAGCTGGGCTATCCTTCGCGGAGCCCTGGTCCTCGCCTATGCGAGGGCCTCGTCTAACACCGACTCATCAAGCGAAGCTTCCGTGTATCGCCTGCGTACCGAATCCCTTACAATGTTTGTCAGGATGGGTACTACGCCGTTGAAGTTGGCAGCAGTAGTAGCGTTCGTGCTCGTCGCTGGCGTGGTGGCGGCTGTCAACTACCAGCAGATACTCAAATCAACTAAACCAGCGTTTGCACAGGACGAATTTGACTGTGCGAGCTTCAACTCACAAGCGGAGGCACAGGCAGAGCTGAGGCGTGACCCTTCCGACCCCAGCGGATTAGATGGGCCGATAGGAACAGCCTCAGACGGCACCTAAGGTGTAGCTTGCGAAGTGTACCCGTATGACGACCCTGCGAGGGACGAGACACCCGTAGACGTTGGTAGTGGCAGTGCGTCAGCAAGTGGCAGCGCATCCGCTTCCAGTAGTGCATCAGCTAGCATCCCACCCGATAAAACCATCCCTACCCCACCGCCTACCAGCAGCCCACCTACCAAAACACCACCACCTGCCAGCAGCCCACCTACTAAAACGCCACCACGTAAGAGCAACATATCTCCGCCTAGTAGTGCTTCTGCATCGCCTACGCCACAGTTACCAAGTGACCTATTCAACTCTGGTGGTCCTACCAACGGGCCAGTACCGCTAATGCGAGCTGGTGGCTGCCCCAAAGAGTTTCCGGTCAAACACAACGGACTCTGCTACCCCTAACTACTACAAGTAACACAGACGAGCACGGGTAGGGGGCATCCTTCGGTGTGTCCTGGTCCTGAAGCTTTTCTACAACGACGGGTGGGCGGCAGACGAGCATCCCACCCGTCGCCCCCTCCGTCGCCGCATCAAAGCACACATCTGTCCGCATCGAAACGTGCTTTAAGGGCACTACAACGGATATTTACAACGCTTAACGGCCAGGATGTTAAATTCGGTAGTCCATAGTCCGGCTGGGACTTCCCCCCTCCGTCCCGGCCGGACCTTCGCACCAACTAGGCCGGGACTCTCACCGGCTCCGGCGTTACTCGTGGTATCGTACGGATGCAGTAGATAGATGTGGGTTTTATGGTGAGTGAAGCGCCGCCCTCAATGTGAGAGGAGCGGCTTTTTTTGTTGCGGTGGAGCCCCAGTAAAGAAAGGTGGGCTCCAGGTATGGCCCAAGGAACGGTCAAGTGGTTCAACGATGATAAAGGCTACGGCTTCATCACCCCGGATGAGGGTGGCGAGGACCTCTTCGTCCACCACAGCGGTATAGTGGGTAACGGCTTCAAGAGCCTTGAGGAGGGCGCCAAGGTCTCCTACGAGGCTACCCAGGGCAGGAAAGGTCTGCAGGCGGATAACGTCTCCGCTGTCTAGCCGTGCGGTTTCCCGACCGGTAACCGCATCGATGGTTGGGTGCATACTCCGATAGGTAAAGACGCCAATAGATACACACACCTCAAAGAAGGGTGGTCAACATGGCCGACATAGGCAAGAAGGTCAAAGAGACGGCGACGAAGGCCGCTAAGGACAAGGTATCCGGTGACAAGAAGGGCAAGGGCACCGGAGGCTCGAAAAGCGGCATGGACAAGGCCGAGAGAGCC
>DATDKO010000329.1:0-3141 GCA_036519935.1 Rubrobacter sp.
GGACTGGGGCTATGCGGATCTTCCTTCGACCACACGCCTTCTACGATCTTCGGTGAATCTTCTTCAAGCGGCATCGGCAGCACATGTTTAGCGCACGGAGATGCGGAAGACTAGGGATGCGCGTCCCCTCCTAACACCCAGCTTCCTTCTATAGAAGGGCTCCTCCTAAGGGGAAGTCGGCGAGAGCCGGGCGTAGGAGTTCTGGGTGACCCCGCTTACCTTCTTGAACTCCCCTCCGGTGTGCAGCCTGAGACCCTCGGTGTGCAGCTCCCACACCAGGCTGTAGCTGCCCGAGTAAGCCGGAGCCCAGTCCGGGTCGAGGCGCCCACCTAAGGAGTAAGCGGCTATGCCCTGCCTCCGCTGGCACTCTCCGTTCGGGTCGAGCTGGGGATCCCCGGGACGTCCCGCCCCACACTTATCGGCTTTATCGTCGCCTACGTAGTAGAAGTGCCCGCCGACCACCAGCTGCCCGTCATAGATCGCCACCGCCTGTGCCGAACCTGAGGTGTCTCGCTTCCAGCCGCGCTCGCCTCCGGCCGTCTTATCGAACTCGGCCACAAAGTCGCTGCCCCCGGCGGCCAGAAACAGCTTCCCATTGTGGTCCACAACAGATTGGCCGAACGAGCCCGTTCCTGCCTGGGTGAGCCAGGAGGCGTAGTGCTTACCCTCGGTGTCGAGCTTGACCAGCGCCTTGGCGGGGTTGGCGTCCACCTTGTCGCAGATGCACGCAGCCCAGATCGTCTTGCCGTCAGCGTCGAGCTCGAGGTCGCGGTAGGCCGGCTTGCTGTCGTGGGCGCGAATGGCGTCTACCGTGGTCTTCGATTTGGTCCAGAGCTTCTTGCCGGCGGCGAAGTCGAACGCCGAGAGACTCACCCCCCCGCCGTAGACCCTCCCGAGATCTGGCGCGGCCAGCACAGACTTCAACTTCGGCGAGTTGTACCACCGGATCACATTTCCGGTAGTGCCGTCGACCAGGACCAGGTTCTTCTGCGTATTGCTGGGACCGGCGAATTTGCCTGCGATCAACACATCGTCACCGTAGATGGTCACGTCAAACACCTCGGCCCCCGAGCCCCCCAGACTCGGCGCCACGCCCTTCCTGTATTCTTCAGTCTTGGAGTCGAAGACCGCTACGTTGGCTACGTTGCCCAAGAGCGTGCCGTTACGCTGCTCGACCCGCGAGAAGCGGCCGCCCACCCAGATGTTGGTGCCGACCTGCTCGATAGCCCTGACGCGTCCGTCGACCATCGGGGTGTCGTCAGGCTTCTCCGAGGGTAACGCCAGTACAGCCCCGCTGGCAAAAAGAAGAGCTACCGCCGTCGACAACAGCAACAAAACGGTCCTTCTCATTCCTATCTCCTTCTTTAGCAGGGCGGAGGAAGAAAAGATGAAGACCCCCACCCCGTTACTTAGCTAACGGGGGAATAATAGCCTGTCTCTGCGATAGGCACACTTCCGAGAACACCTGAAAGCGGAAGTTCAACTTCCTAGAACTCCGGCAAAGCGAAGTTCAACTTCTGAGAATTCACCTTCTAGGCTGTGAGTATCCTGCAGAATAGCTGTGGGCGACGCCTCGGACCGGCTTGACCCTCCTACTAGGTGAGCCAAAGGTGCCTTGGAAGTGACTCGTCGGCCAGATCCTTTGGTGTCGCCCACGGCCGCCCGGGACCGGAGCAGCGTCGTGACCTCATAGGAGCTCGCCGGTGACGTGACTCGTCACAGTATCGTCCGTTCTCTCCTGCTCGCCGGGTGGAGAGTGACCGCAACATCGAAAGGAGCTGCACACGTGACGACGATCGGCGCCGAAAGGCCGAACACCAAGGTCGAGGTGATCTTGGGTGTGGACACGCACCTCGACTTCCACGTGGCGGTGGCCGTGGATCATCTGGGCAGAGGAGCCTGGGCGAGTTGAGCGTGCCAACGACCACAAAGGGTTACGAGAGGATCCTCTGCTGGGCTGAGGGTTTTGGCCCCGTGAGGTGCGCTGGGATAGAAGGCACCAGCAGCTACGGGGACGGTCTCGCCCGTTACTTGAAGGCCAGGGGAACCGAGGTGCTGGAGGTGGAGCGCCCGAAGCGCCCTCAGGGAAGCTCGCGCCGTAACGTCAAGAAGTCCGACCCCTCAGACGCCGAGAGCGCCGCACGAGCGGTGTTAGCCGGCGAAACGTCGGGCGTGCCCAAGAGTGGTGACGGCCGTGTGGAGATGATCCGAGCCTTGCGGACGGCCCGTCGCTCCGCGATGAAGGCGAGGACGCAAGCCGCCAACCAGCTCCAGGGCTTACGCGTGACGGCGCCTGACGAACTCCTCGACCGTTTGCGCGGACTCTCGACAAAGGAGCTCGTCGCCGTAGCCGCACGCTTCCGCCTCGGAGATGACCCTAATGACGTGCCGACGGCGACCAAGTTCGCCCTCCGTTCGGTTGCCCGCCGTTACGAGGATCTCTCGGCAGAGATCGCCGAGCTAGACGCCCAGCTCGATCGGCTGGTAGCGCAAGTCGCCCCGGAGCTCGTCTCTTTGCCGGGCATCGGTACCGACCACGCTGCCACGCTGCTGATCGTTGCCGGGGACAACCCCCAGAGGTTGAGGAGCGAGGCCTCCTTCGCCAGTCTATGCGGAGTCTCACCCATCGAGGCTTCCTCCGGCAAGGTGGTGCGGCATCGTCTCAATCACGGTGGGAATCGGGAGGCCAACCGTGCGTTGTACATGACCTGTCTGGCTCGGATGCGCCGAGATCGTCGCACGCAGGAGTACTTCGCAAGGCGAACCGCGGAGGGCAAGAGCAAGCGAGAGATCATCCGCTGCCTCAAGCGCTACGTGGCCAGGGAGGTCTACCGCGTGCTGATCTCTTGTCTCGCCCGTTCCTCGCCTATAGGGCCATAAGACGAGGCCTACGTAGCCGCTGGGAGCGGCGCCGCTTGACTATAGGCCCCTCTGTGTCAAGTCGGTGCGAGAGAAGCGCGCGCCGAATCCGCGACGAGCGCCCCGAACACGGCATCCGAGACGCGTCGCTTGAGGCAGCGCATCGCCTCTCTGCGCGACTTGCCCTCCGCCAGCTTCTTCCGATGGTACGCCCCGCCGCGGGGATCGCTGCGGGCCTGGCAGACCGCGATCATGTGCATGACCTTGTTGAGCCTGCGGTTC
>DATDKO010000330.1:0-7761 GCA_036519935.1 Rubrobacter sp.
AGCTTGACCTTCCGAGCGGCAGACGGGCCAGCCTGGTCGACGTGCCCGGTCACGAGCGCTTCGTCAAGAACATGGTCTCGGGGGCGACAGGAGTCGACGCCTTCCTGCTCGTCGTTGCCGCCGACGATGGGGTCATGCCCCAGACCAGCGAGCACCTGGACATCCTGCGGATCCTCGGTGTCGAGCAGGGGGTCGTCGCGCTCTCGAAAGTCGATGCCGTGGACGAGGAGACCGTGGAGCTGGCCGCCCTGGAAGTCGAGGAGCTGCTGGAGTCAAGGAACATGAGTGCCCCTGTGATACATGTGAGCGGCGCGACCGGCGAGGGCGTCGAGGATCTTATGCTGGCGCTCGACGCGTTGGCCGAGGATACGGCGAAGGGGCGAAGGGAAGTTCTGGCACGGCTGCCCATCGACCGCTCTTTCGTGCTCAAGGGTATAGGGGTCGTTGTGACGGGGACGTTGTGGAGCGGGGAAATTCGTCCAGGCGACGTTCTGCACACCCCTACAGGCCTGCGCCCGCGGGTGCGTGGCGTACAGAACCACGGGCACCCCGCCGAGGTCGCGTACGCCGGCGCGCGCACGGCCCTCGACCTCACGGGAGTCGAAGCCTCGGAGATCGAAGCGGGCGACGTTCTGCTCTCGTACCCGGTCCCCGCAAGCCGCGACCTCGACGTCCGCGTCCGCCTGTTGGAGAGCGCGAAACCCCTCGCCCACGGCGTCCGCGTACGGCTGCACCACGGGACACGCTCCACGAACGCCCGCATACGCCTGGTAGATAGCGAGGAGCTCCAGCCTGGGGCCAGAATCCTCGCCCGCCTGAGGCTCGAAGAGCCGTTCGTCACGCTCAGGGGCGACCGCTTCGTGCTGCGCTCGATGGACGGGGTCACTATTGGCGGCGGCACCGTTCTCGATCCGTCAGCGACGGAGCGCCGCCCCGATCCATCATGGCTAGAGGCCCTCGAAAGCGGCAACGCTGCAAAGGCTGTCCCACTCGCCCTGGCCCGGAGACCCGGTGAAGGTATGACCACAGAAGATCTCTCGCTCGCCCTCGGATTCTCTGCAGACGAAGTGTCTCGCGCGGTCGAAACCAGCGCCAGTGTAGAGACCGTAGGGGAGCTCCACGCAGCTGCCGGCGAAGTCGCAGCGGCGAGAGACCGGCTTCTCGAAGCCCTCGAACGTAGGGCCGCCGAACGTCCCGAGAGCCCCGAGCTCACCGTCGCCGAGGCCCGTACAGCGACTGGTCTATCGGTCCCTCTCGCCGACGCCCTACTCGCGGAAATGGAGAGCGAAGCAGTCACGCTGACCGATACAGGCGTCAGCCTGTCGAGCGCGAGCCGGGTGCCCCCAGAGCTGGAGCGCGAGGCAGAGCAGTTACTCGAAGCCTTGCAAGCCGCCGGGCCGCAACCTCCCGCGGCAGAGCCCACACCGGCGATGCGTCTGCTCCTCAAGCGCGGGGACGCCGTTGAGCTAGGGGCCTCGCTCTTCGCCGCGCGCGAGGCAGCCGAGTCGGTATTAGAGCGGATAAAGACCATCTGCAGGGAAGAAGGCGAGATCTCACTGGCCGGACTACGCGACACCCTCGGCACCACCCGCAAGTACGCCCAGGCCTGGCTCGAGTACTCCGACGCCTGCGGCGTCACCAGCCGTACAGGCGACGTAAGAGTACTCACCCGCCGCCACAGGCAGGCGATGTAATAAACTCTACTCGCCGAACCAGGAATGCGTGGGCCTGGTGGCCCGGCCGGTCTTCAAAACCGGTTTGCGACCTTAAAATGGCCGTGGCGGTTCGATTCCCCCGCATTCCGCAGATAATAGCTGGTCAGCACGCCGCCTGACGGCAGCTTGTCAGCCAGGACGTCCGCACGCGAAAGCTGAAATGCTAGGACGACCGAAGGGAGGCAAACAGATGACCTTTTCTCACCTCGACAGCAAGGGCGCGGCCAGGATGGTCGATGTAGGGGAGAAGACAGTCGTGCGGCGCACCGCGGTCGCCGGGGGAGTCGTGCTCATGTCTCCCGAGACTATAGGGCTGTTGCGGAAAGCTGCGTTGCCCAAGGGCGACGTGTTGAACACGGCCAGGATCGCCGGTGTGATGGCGGCCAAGAAGACGCCGGAGCTCATACCGCTGTGTCACGGGTTGAACCTGACCTCCGTGGACGTCCAGTTCGAGGTGGGCCAGGACCGCGTGTCGATCACCGCAGCAACCCGTGCGAGCGACCGTACGGGCGTCGAGATGGAGGCCCTCACCGCTGTTAGCGTGGCCGCTTTGACCATCTACGATATGTGCAAGGCCGTCGACAAGGGCATGGTTATAGGAGACCTCAGGCTGTTGGAGAAGACCAAAGAACCAGCCAATCCGTGAAGGCTTACACGGCGCCTCGCGAGGGTGCATGCAACACTTTGTGAGACAACGATACCTGGTTGGTTGTTATGCTAGACTTTCAGGCTAATCCACGGCCCATTCGCTAGGTCAGGAGTAGAGATCGAGGGCGAAAACACCGTTCTTTACCCCATATTTCTGAACCTCTCCGGCGGGCGTTGCGTGGTAGTCGGAGGTGGGGTGGTGGCGACCAGGAAGGTGGGTAAGCTGTTACGAGCGGACGCCGAGGTCGTTGTGGTCTCCCCTGAGGTCAGTCCGGAGCTTGCGGGCATGGATGTGGAGATCCAACACCGCCCTTACGAGTACGGAGATCTCCGGGGCGCGAACCTGGCGTTTACGGCGACGGGCTCGCGGGAGGTCAACGCGGCGGTCGCAAGGGAAGCGAAGGAACGCGGGGTACCTATCAACGTCGCCGACCGTCCTTCTGAAGGGGATTTCACAGTGCCATCGACCCTGCGAAGGGGTGGGCTCCAGGTCGCGGTCTCGACGGGCGGGGCGTCGCCCACCCTGGCGCGGCGGATCAGGAGCGAGCTGGAGGAGGCTTTCGGGCCTGAGTGGGCCCGTGTCGTGAAGGAGTTCGACACGGCCCGTCGCGGCGGTGGGCAGTTAGGAGAGACCCTCGAAGAGGAGGTGAGCCGGTGCTTGTCGCGGTTGCGGGGATGAGCCACCGCTCGGCGCCGGTCGAAGTGCGCGAGCGCGTCGCTTTCCCTCCGTGCGCTGGCCGGAGCTTCCTCAGGCGCCTAAAGGACGAGGGCGTCGTCTCAGAAGCCGTTCTGCTCTCGACCTGCAACAGGACCGAGGTCTACGCCGTCGTCGAGGATGGGGGAGCCAGGGCGCGGATGCTCGACCTGCTCGCCGAAGACAGGGGCGTCGAGCGGGCGCCCCTAGAGCAGGACACGTACTGGCTGACAGACGCTGAGGCCGTGCGGCACCTGTACAGGGTTGCCTCTTCGCTTGATTCGATGGTCGTCGGGGAGGGTCAGATCCTCGGCCAGGTCCGCGAGGCGTACAGGGCGTCCACCGAAGAGCATTGCGCGGGCCAGATCCTCAACCGGCTCTTCCACACCTCGCTCAGGGTCGGCAAGAAGGTTCGCTCCGAGACGGGGATAGGGGATAGCTCTCTCTCCGTGCCGCGCGTCGCCGTGAAGCTAGCCGAGGAGGTCTTCGGGGATCTCGCGGGGAGGCGGGTCCTGGTCCTCGGCGCGGGTGACATGAGCGAGCTCGTGGTCAAGCACCTCAAAGACAGGGGCGTCGCCGACCTCCTGATCGCCAACCGTACACCCCAGCGTGCCAGTCTGCTCGCCGAGCGTGTGGGGGGCAAGGCCGTCGCGTTCGACGCCCTCGTGGCCGAGCTACCTGAGGTGGACGTCGTCGTTAGCTCCACCGGCTCCGGCGAGTGGGTCGTTCAGAGCGAGACGGTCGCGGGGGCGCTTGCGCTGCGGAGCGAGCCGTTGTTCTTCATAGACATCGCGGTGCCAAGGGACATAGACCCCGTGGTCCAGACCCTGGGGAGCGTCTACCTCTACGACATAGACGACCTCCAGGCCGTCGTCGAGCGCAACGCGGAGGGTCGTCAGGAAGCGGCCGAGGAGGGGGAGGCCATCATCTCTCCCGCGGTCCTGGAGTTCATGGGCTGGCTCTCGACGCTACACGTCGTCCCGCTCATACAGGAGCTTCGCGATGGGGCCGAGCGGATTCGTCGTCACGAGCTCGCCCGCGCCCTCTCGAGGATGGAGCTCTCGCCCGAGGAGGCGGCTTCCGTCGAGCGCATGAGCTACTCTCTCGTCAACAAGCTGCTCCACGGGCCGATACAGGAGATAAAGGCCCGCGCCGAGGCCGGCTCCCCACTCGAGAGCTCTGAGGTCAGGCGCCGCCTGATGGCCCTGGACGGGCTCGACGTGGAACTGCACCGCCCGCGCCGCGAATCCCCGTGACCCCAGAAAACACCGCTATCCTCGGTACCCGCGGCTCCAGGCTCGCCCTTGCCCAGGCTGAAGAGTGCGCAGCTAGCCTGCGCGCCGCCGGTACCGCGGTGGAGATCCGTATCATCAGGACGACCAGCGAGCACCACCCCGACACCCCTCTCGCCGTAATCGACCAGCGCGATGTCTTCACCCGCCAGCTCGACGAGGCCCTCCTTTCAGGAGAAATAGACCTCGCCGTGCACTCACTGAAAGACGTACCGACGGAGCCTCCGGAGTGGGTCGAACTCGCCGCAGTCACCCGCCGCCGCGACCCCTCCGACGTGCTCGTCTCTGACCGGCGCCACACCCTGGAAGATCTGCCACAGGGGGCCGTGGTGGCCACATCCAGCCAGCGGCGGAGGGCGCAACTCCTTTACCACAGGCCGGATCTGGAACTCGTCGGCATCAGGGGCAACGTGGATACGCGCGTGCGCAAGATGCGCGAGGGCGCGGCCCACGCGGTCGTGCTCGCCCGTGCCGGCCTCGAACGCCTCGGCCTCGACGCCCCGCACACCGTCATCCCTGCCGACAAAATGCTGCCCGCCGTCGGGCAGGGTGCTCTGGCCGCGGCGACACTGCATGATCATCCCCTTCGCGGTCTCGTAAGAGAGGCCCTGAATCACGGGCCGACCGAGAGGTCTGTGCTGGCCGAGCGGGCCATGCTTCGCGCGCTCGAAGGCGGGTGCCGGGTGCCTGTCGGGGCGAGCAGCGATGTGAGAGGGAACTTGGTGAGGCTCAGGGGTGTGGTGATCTCCCCGGACGGAGCCCTCGTGTATCGTGGTGAGGCTGAGGGCGAGGAGCCCGAGGAGGTGGGAGAGAGGCTAGCGCGGGATCTCCTGGAGCAGGGGGCGGCCGTGGTGCTTGGGGAAATCAGGGAGGTCAGGAGATAAGGTGATCTACCTGGTCGGGAGCGGGCCTGGCGATCCTGGACTCTTTACCCTCAAGGGCGTGCGGTGCATGCAGGAGGCCGACGCCGTCGTCTACGACAGGCTCGCACCCGAGGCGCTGCTCGGGTACACGAGGCCGGACGCCGAGAAGTTCTACGTCGGCAAGAAGCCTGGCGATCCCACGATGTCCCAGGAGGAGATTAACGATCTCCTTGTAGAGCTCGGCCGCGCCGGGATGACGGTCGTGCGCCTCAAGGGCGGCGACCCTTACATCTTCGGCCGCGGCGGTGAAGAGGCGCTCGCGCTGAAAAGGGCCGAATTGCCTTTCGAGGTCGTCCCAGGCGTGACGAGCGGTGTCGCGGCCCCAGCATACGCCGGGATACCCCTTACCCACAGGAACGTCTCGACAAGCGTCGCGTTCGTCACGGGGCACGAGGACCCAACGAAAGGCAGCCGGGATGTCGACTGGGAAAAGCTGGCCAACGGCGCCGATACGCTCGTTCTGCACATGGGCGTAGGCCGGTTAGAGGAGATCTCGAAAGAGCTCATCGCGGCTGGGAAGAGCCGGGAGACACCAGTCGCCTGCGTCAGGTGGGGCACCGTACCGGAACAACGGACTGTCACAGGAACCCTCGAAGACATCGCTGAAAGGGTAGCCGAGGCTGGCTTGAAGCCGCCTGCGATCATCGTTGTCGGTGATGTCGTTGCCCTGCGCGAAAAGGGGCTCGACTGGTACGAGCGACGGCCGCTCTTCGGGCGTCGGGTGGTCGTTACGCGGGCGAGGGCGCAGGCTGGTGAGCTTTCCGCAGATCTGGAGAAGCTAGGGGCCGAGGTCCACGAGTTTCCGACCATAGAGATAAGTTCTCCCAACGACTTCCGAGCGCTCGACGCGGCGATCCATGAGCTGGACTCGTTCGGTCTTATCGTCTTTACCAGCGTAAACGGCGTCGAGGCGTTCCTGGAGCGCCTGCTGCACCATGGGCTCGACCTTCGTGCCTTGCCGCGAGGCGCGAAGGTGGCCGCGATCGGTCCGGCGACCGCAGAAAGAATAGAACAGGCGGGGTTGCAGGTCGACGTGGTCCCCAAAGAATACAGGGCCGAAGCCCTGATCGAAGCTCTCCGAACAGACTCGCTAGCTGGAGAGCGCGTCCTCATCCCTCGGGCGAAGGTGGCGCGTGAGATCCTGCCGGAGAGACTGCGCGAGGCAGGCGCCGAGGTCGTCGTCCCGCCTGCCTACGAGTCGGTCCCTTCGTCCGAAGGCAAAGAGGAGTTGTCCCTGCGCCTGCAGTCAGGTGAGATAGACTGTGTGACCTTCACGGCAAGCTCCACGGTGGAGAACTTCGTCGAGGCTTTCGGCGCTGAGGAAGCGGTGCGGCTCCTGGCGGGGACCAGGGTCGCGTGCATAGGCCCGATCACGGCCGACACCGCCCGCAAACGCGGTCTCAGGGTCGACGCCGAAGCCGATGTGTACACTATCCCCGGGCTCATCGAGGCGGTCACAGGCCTACTCGCCGCGGACCCGGTAAAGAGGGGTGAATAGGATGGCATTCCCGCAGCAGAGGTTGAGAAGAACGAGGCGCACGGCGGGCTTGCGTGGGCTCGTGCGCGAGACGCGGCTCTCGCCGCAGGACTTCGTCTACCCGATCTTCGTGACCGCGGGGGAGGATGTGAGGAACCATGTGGCCTCGATGCCAGGGATCTTCCAGCTCTCGATAAACCACGCGGTGGCCGAGGCGCAGCGGGCGCATGAACTAGGCATCCAGGCTGTTCTCCTTTTCGGCATCCCTGAACAGAAAGACGAGGCCGCAACCGGGGCCTACGATCCCGAGGGGATCGTGCAGCTCGCCACCCGCGCTATAAAGGAGGCCGCGCCCGAACTGCTCGTAGTAACGGACGTGTGCCTGTGCGAGTACATGAGTCACGGTCACTGCGGGGTCGTCGAGAAGGAGACGGGTGAGGTACTGAACGACGTGAGTCTCGAGCTCCTGGCCCGGACCGCAGCCTCTCAGGCCGAGGCGGGGGCCGACATCGTCGCGCCCTCAGACATGATGGACGGACGCGTGGCGGCGATCCGGTCCGAGCTCGACAACGAGGGCTTCGAGAACACCCCAATAATGGCGTACGCGGCCAAGTACGCCTCGGCTTTCTACGGCCCTTTCCGCGAAGCCGCCGACAGCGCGCCGCGGTTCGGCGACCGCCGCAGCTACCAGATGGACCCGGCCAACGTCCGCGAGGCGCTCGTAGAGACGGGCCTGGACATCGAAGAGGGCGCTGACATCGTAATGGTCAAGCCCGCCCTACCTTACCTGGACGTGCTGCGGCGCGTCCGCGAGACGACCGACCTACCCGTCGCCGCTTACAACGTGAGCGGGGAGTACGCGATGGTCAAAGCCGCAGCCCAGAACGGGTGGCTCGACGAAGAGCGGGCCGTCATCGAAGCGCTGACAGGCATCAAACGCGCCGGGGCCGACATCATCATCACCTACCATGCCCCCGACGTGGCCCGGTGGTTGTCCGGGTGAGGCGTCACA
>DATDKO010000331.1:0-3157 GCA_036519935.1 Rubrobacter sp.
GGAAGATCACGCCGATCGCTGCACCGGCAGCCAAACCAGCCCAGCCACCGTGTTGGGTGGGTTTCTCGGTCTTGTCGACTATCTTTACCTTGCCCTTCTCGTTCTTCGTGACGACGGCGGCGTCGTAGGTGCCTACGAGATGCTCGCGGTGGAGCTCTTTGAGGTCCTTGAGGTCTGCCTTGGCGTCATCAACGTCGTCGTATTCGCCTGCGTACAGGAACATCGGGTTGTCACTCACAGTGCTACTCTCCTTTGTGCTGCTCTTGTTGCCCTTCCGCCTTTGTCTTTGCCTGCCGATCCGTCCTTAAGTCTCAACAAATCCCTGCAATGCTCCTTTCTTGAACTACTCGTTTCCCGGCTGGCGTAGGCCAATGTACTCTCGCCTCAGTAATGCTTTCATCCCCCAATTGCATGTTTCCCCTAGGGGATTTCTCGCCGACCGGGCGTGCACGCAACAAGATCGCCGACCCACGTGCCGACCGGACTGTGTGCTCCGACACTTTGTGCCGGAGAGCACTGATTTCCGCAGCTATTTGTGGAATAGTGCAATGTTGTCGAAATTCACCAGGTCTCGGCTAAGAAGAGGATAGGGCAAGAGATGAGCATTCGGCCTGTTGAAGTAGTCGATTGTCATCGAGTAGATCGTGTAGAGGTCTTTATCATAGGGAAGTAGTGGCGCCATAATCGCACCTCATCGGCCGCATGGTGGGCGTGCGCAGTCCTAGATAGCCGCGGTGGAGAGAGGAGATCCTTATTCACGCCTCGAGCGACCCAAGCGTCGATGCTCCAAGGATCGTTCTCGCTCCCAAGTTGCGGGCGCCGTTGCCGCGCCCCGAGCACGTGGTCCGTCGCAGGTTGCTCGAGCTCCTCAGGTACGCCTTCGAGTTTAAGGTTAGCGTCATAAGCGCGCCGACCGGCTATGGGAAGACGACGCTACTGGCCCACTGGCGTCAGGTAGAAGAAACCAACCTGCCCTTCGCCTGGGTCTCCCTCGACGAACAGGACAACGATCCGATCCGGCTTTGGAGACACATAGTAGAAGCGTTGCGGCGGGTCGTGGCCGAAGAAGAGGGCTTTGGAGCCGATATCCTCGTGGGAATGAGCGCCGGTGGGCAGGGGATCGTCGAGGCGATACTGCCCACGCTCATAAACGCGCTCGCTGAGGTGCCCCAACGAGTCGTACTGGTGCTCGATGACTACCAGTTCGTGACCGAGGAGGACTCTCACGAGTCGGTGTCCTTCTTCGTGGAACACCTCCCCGAGAACGTTCACCTCGTCATCTCTAGTCGCTCTGACCCCTCGCTGCCGCTAGGGCGATTGCGGGCAAGGGCAGAGATGAACGAGCTCCGCACCGAGCAACTCGCCTTCTCAGAGGAGGAAGCCGCCTGCCTGTTGAACGAACAGATGGGGCTGGACATCGGGCCTGATGACCTCTCCGTGCTGCTGGAGCGTACCGAGGGTTGGCCTGCTGGACTCTACCTCGCCTCCCTCTCCTTGCAGAACAAGGAGGACAAGCACGCCTTTATCGAGTCCTTCAGGGGCTCCAACCGCTACATCGTCAGCCTCTTGGGAGAAGAGGTTCTGGCTGGTCTCACCGAGGAGATGAGAGAGTTTCTGCTCGAGACCTCGGTACTGAGGACGATGACGGCTCCTCTTTGCGACGCGGTGACGGGCAGGGAGGGTTCGGGCCAGGTGCTGCGAGAGCTCGCCCGCTCCAACCTGTTTGTGGTTTCTCTGGACGAGGAGGGTGAGTGGTACCGCTACCACCACCTCTTCTCCGAGTTGCTGCTCTACGAACTCAAGAGCAGCCGCCCCGACCTGGTGCCTATCCTGCACAAACGGGCGAGGGTGTGGTTGGAGGGTGCGGGCTTCTTCGAGGGGGCGATCCGGCAGGCCATCACGGCCACGGACTACGAGCGTGCGGGACTATTAGTCGCGCGACATTGGTACGGAAACGTGGTCGCCGGGCAGGCAGCAACGGTGCAACGCTGGCTCGCGTCGTTGCCAGAAGAAAGGATCACCCACGATGCGGCGCTCGCCCTGGTGAAGGCATGGATCTGTGCCCTCGGTGGCGAGCGCGAGGAGAGCGCGAGATTTCTGGCGCTCGCCGAGAGCATCCCTCACGAAGGCCCGCTCCCGGATGGCACCGCCTCGGTAGAGTCGGGCGTGGCCATCCTCCGGGCCACCTTCGGTTACGGCGGCGTTCAGAGCATGGCCGAGGTGGCCCGGCGCGCCGCGGTGCTGGAGCCCGGGAGAGGCTCCCCATGGGCCGCGTTGGTGTGCTTCGCGCTGGGATCTAGTCTATATCTGTCTGGAGAGGCATCGCAGGCCCGAAAGCCGTTCGAGGAAGCGCTTGTACTGGCAGAGGATAGCGAGCGCGTAGTGCGGATGGTCACCTTATCCTTCCTGTCGTTGGTGGCTACGGACGAAGGACACCTTGAGGAAGCCGAGTCGCGCGCGCGTGCGGCGTACGCGCTGGTGGAGAGATTGCGGCCGTATGGGATTCCCCAAACTAGTGTGGCGTCCATCGCACTCGGCCGTACGCTCGTAGAACACGGGAAATTGGAGGAAGCCGAGAAGGAGTTGGAGAGCGGCCTTTCCGCGCGACGAAGGTTGCCAGGCTTGAGCCCCTGGCCCACCCTCATCGGGTTGCTGGCGCTCGCGCCGGTGCGAGCCGAGCGTGGCGACAGGGCCGGAGGTAGGGCGGTGCTCGCCGAAGCGCGAGCCATCCTGGAAGCTTATCCCGACGCCGGCATGTTCCCCGAGCTTCTCGATCGACAGGAACGGAAGCTTCGCGCCCGCAAGCCGCGGGAGGGGCAGCTCGACAAGGAGCTCACAGAATCCGAGCTCGATGTGCTCCGCCTGCTCGGCGGCGAGCTCTCCACCCCTCAGATGGCACAGAGCCTCTACGTCGCACCAAGCACCGTAAGGACCCAGGTCAAATCCATCTACCGCAAGCTCGGCGTCTCCTCCCGCGGTGAAGCCGTGGAGGAAGCTCACGCCAGGGGACTCATCTAGCCTTCCCCACAGACCCATATATCCCCTAGGGGAAATGTGCTGGTGGGTGAAGACAACCATCGTGGTGAGCCCTACGCTCAGGGAACGTTATGGAGATCGGCGGTAAACAGACGATGAGCAAGAGCACGGGTAAACAGAC
>DATDKO010000332.1:0-3313 GCA_036519935.1 Rubrobacter sp.
TCTTCAAGGAGGCCCGCAAGACGAATGACCCGATGGCGGGCTTCTTCCTCATAAAGAACCAGGCGATCTCAGGCATCCAGTTCAGGCCGACGGGGTTCAAAGTGCTGCTCGAGATACTCGTGTGCGCACCCGAGCTCAAGGTACTCGAAACGCCTTTCGAGTTCCGGGTTCGCCATGCCGGGGTATCCAAGGCCACCATGCGCCAGGGCTTCGAGTACCTGACTCACATACTGAGCCTGTTCTGGTACGTGCCTTCGGCAGGGCGCTTCTGGAAGTTCGCCCTGGTTGGGGCCTCCGGCGTACTGGTTAACATGGTTACCCTCATCGTGCTCGCCGAGTACTTCCACGCCCACAAGGTCATAGCCTGGATGTTCGCGGTCGGGCTCTCCATCCTCAGCAACTTCCTCCTCAACAACGCGTTCACCTGGCGCGATATCAGACACTCGAGCAGGATCCACTTCTTCCTGCGAGGCGTCCTAGCCTATCCCGTGGCCGTGATGGGCATCGGGGCGAACTTCGCCGTCTGGTACCCACTCGTGAAGTACGTCTCAGACGACTTTCCGTACTATGCGCTGTTCAATCTGCTCGGCATAGTGGCAGGGACGAGCGTGAACTTCATCCTCTCCTCGCAGCTCGTGTTCCGTCCCTCGACGCCGAAAAACCTCGACCCCGATGCTCCACCCAAGCAGATAGCCGAGGATGTAAGGCGAGAGCTCAAAGCCGACAGGGTTGCCTTGATCAGGGTCCCTGATCTCACGCCTCTCGGAGAACATTCGCCCCGGGATCTCACCGCCTCGGACCGGAGCGTGATAGACCTGGTCGTAAAGACCACCCACCCCACCTTGACCGTTACCGGCCCCCGACGCCTGCCCCAGGCCCGCACGAACGCCCGCTGGACCAACTCCCTGGCAGTCCCGATCATCATCGACGACCACGCCCTGGGCGTAGTCTACGCGACCCGAAAATCAACCGAACCCTTCACCGAAGAAGACCTCAACTGGCTTACCGCATACACAAGCACCGCCGCAAGGATATTCGAGTAACTACGCTCGCCCCGCTCATTGAGTGGCCCGACCGTAATCACATGTCATGGAGCCCCTGAACGCAATAAGGCGTCCCGGCAGCACTGCCGGGACGCTATGTTCGGCCCCCCCCATCAGGAGCCTCTAGCCGGACTCAATCACCCCTCCCGCTGATGAAGTCCGTCGCGATCCCACGCCTAGACCCAAGCTTCAAACCGAGCCCCGGGTAGGCGGGAATCATCCAAACAGAACCTAGCATCCTCCTACACGTCCCGCAACCTCCTGCAATCCCTGTACCTGAGCCGGAAAATGTATACTATGTGTCGTCAGGCACGATATGTCCGCAACCCGCCACAAACCAACACAACATGTTGAGTCTCAACCAAAATCATAATCTTTCATAACAAATCTATTAACCTGTCAGTAGAGGTTCAGGTAAGTTTAATGTTGAGATGCATCCATTGGCACCGGCGGGGAGCCTGGCGTGGTCTCCGGGCGGGTTATGGCCGTGGGGATGGGCAGCACCGAGGGTCGTTGCCACGGGCTACGGCGGTGCGCTTTATACTACCGGTATGAGGCCGGTTTGCTTTCTGTCCGACTTCGGTCTAGCCGACGACTTCGCCGGCACGTGCAAGGGTGTGATGCTGAGGATCGCGCCTGGTGTGTCCATCATTGATCTGACGCACGAGGTACCTGGTTTCGAGATAGAGACGGGGGCTGAGATCCTGCAGCACGCCACCCGCTACATGCCCACCGACACGGTATACCTGGCGGTGGTAGATCCGGGAGTCGGCACAAAGCGACGGGAGCTGGCTCTACGTACGGAAAGCGGGTCCCTGCTGGTCGGTCCGGACAACGGGCTTCTCGTTCCGGCGGCGGAGTCTCTGGGTGGCATCTCGGCTGCTTGTGCGCTCACCGAGGAGCGCTTTCACCTGCATCCCGTCTCCAGCACCTTTCACGGCCGCGACGTCTTCGCCCCGGTGGCGGCCCATCTTGCGGCCGGGGTTGGGCTCTCGGACCTGGGGGAGCCCGTGGACCCTTCTTCACTGATGCGACTCAGACCGGCGAGCGTATTCGTAGATGAGGGAGCTGGTCTCGTTACCCGCATCATCTCCGTCGACCGCTTCGGCAACGCAAGGCTCTCCATCATGCAGGAGGAGTCGGGGCTTGGGTATGGCGACGCCCTGAAAGTAGACGCCGGTGACGGCGGGATGTCGGTTCGATACGTCGAGACTTTCGGGTCGGCCAAAGCTGGCGAACTGGTGCTCGTCCCCGACTCCCACTGGCGCCTGAGCCTCGCCATAAACAAAGGTAGCGCGGCCGAAGCGCTCGGGCTCAAGGTCGGAGGAAAGGTACGTCTGATACCCCCGACGGATCACGGTGACTGAACGCCGTAACCCCAGGTCAGGCCCTACGGTGGACCAGGGGAACGCTCCCCTCTCGCCAGAGGAGCGAAACCGGATGCTGCGGGCGGCGGCGCTGCGTCCGATCAACGTCACGATGCTCGTGATTGGGGCGGGCGCCTTCGCAACCACCCTGGCGTGGTGGTTGCTGCCCTTGACCATCGTAACCTACGCTTCCCTGGTCTTCCTGGCCGCGAGAGACCCAATCTTCCAGCGTAAGGTCCTCGGGGGTGGCGAGGTTCCGAAGACATCGCCGAACGCCGTAGAGAGCAGTGATGTCTCTCCCGAGCGCCGCGCCCGCTGGCTCCCACGCGGAGAGACCCGCCAGAAGGTGGAGGCGGCCCTCGATGTCTACCGCAAGGTCGTCGCCGCCGTCGAGACCTCAGACGACGTAACCAGGACGGTCCTCGACGATGTGGTCCCCAGGTTGCACGCGACGGCGGACCGGCTCGTGGACGTGGCCCAGGGTAGGGAGAGGGCCGCCGAAGTCGCACGTGACCTTAGCCGGGATACCGGCTCTGCCACACCTACTACCGCAAGACAGGAGAACCTGCGTGAGCTCGAAAACAGGATAAGCGCCGCAGACGTGGAGATCTCCGATACATACCAGGAGCTAATGGACCTCAGGGCGAAGATCGTCCGGATCTCCATAGATAGTGAGAACCCTGCCCGGGCGAACGACCTCAACGCTTCACTCGACGGCCTCAATGCCAGGCTCGAAGCCCTCAGCGAACTCATGACCCCGCAAGGAGAGCCACCCCGAGAGCACTGAATGCGCCTTCAGGCATCAGGTTGCAGGCTACAGGATCAACCTACCGCGAATCGCGCATTCGGCTACAGGCGAAAATAAAGAGCTGACTTGCTGAAGTGCTGACTTGCTGAAATGCT
>DATDKO010000333.1:0-6031 GCA_036519935.1 Rubrobacter sp.
AGCGGCCTTGTGATGAGCCTGCTGATCTTTGGGATCACCTTGCTGGTGGTGCGCAGCCGCACCAGAGCTGAGCACTACAGCAAGGATCTGGAGGTGGCCAACGAGGAGCTGGAGAGCTTCTACTACTCGGTCGAGCAGGAACTTGGGACGGCGCGCAGCATCCAGCACGCCCTGCTCCCTAAGGACTTGCCCAAATTACAGGGCTGGAAGATAGCCTACCACTACCAACCCGCACGAGAGGTGGGAGGAGACTTCTACGACTTCCTCCGTTTGGACGAGGGTCGTATAGGCCTCGTCATCGGCGACGTCTCAGGGAAGGGTATTGCGGCGGCCCTTGTGATGGCCAACACCCAGAGCGTGCTTCGCGCCGTCGCCCGAAGAGGGAACATCGCCCCAGGGCGAGTGTTGGCTGAGGCCAACGAGGTTCTGTATGCATACATCCCGGCCGGCACGTTCGTTACCTGTTTCTATGCCGTCCTCGACCCAGAGAGCGGCCGGCTCGTCTACGCCAACGCCGGACACGACCCGCCCTATTCGCAGCGGGGCGGCGACGCACAGGAGCTCAGAGCGAGGGGTATGCCGCTCGGCCTGATGCCGGGCATGCCCTACGAGGAAAAAGAAGCCGTTCTCGCCGCGGGCGACGATCTCCTACTCTATAGTGATGGGTTGGTAGAGGCTCATAACCCTGAAGGGGAGATGTTCGGCTTCCCGCGCCTGCGAAAGGTCATTATGACCCAAAGCGCGGGTAGTGGCGAGGAGCTCGTCGACTTTCTGTTGGCCGAGCTGGGCCGCTTCACAGGAGCGGACTCGGAACAGGAGGACGACATCACCCTGGTCACCCTGGAGAGATCTAAGATCGAAATGGGAGATCTCGAAGGCCCGCTGCAACCGGATACGACGGACACTTACGGCGGTCGACGAGTCCTCGCCGACTTTACCCTTCCAAGCAAGCCTGGGAACGAACGCCCGGCCATGGAGAAGGTCGCCGACGCCGTGAAGGGGCTGCCTCTGTCCGAACTGCGTCTAGATAGGCTCAAGACAGCCGTGGCCGAGGCGACGATGAACGCCATGGAACACGGCAACAGGTACGATCCGGAAGTCCCCGTCAAGATCCAGGTGTGGCTACTGAAAGAGCGCCTGCTAGTGCGCGTTATCGACCGGGGTAGCGGTCCTCTATCGAGCCTGACGGCAAAGGGACCGGACCTGGAGGCTAAGCTGGAGGATGCGCAGACGCCACGGGGCTGGGGAGTGTTCCTGATCGAGCGCATGGTCGACGAGGTGCGCGTCTCGGGAAACCCGGACCACCACACCCTCGAGCTAATAATGCGCCTGGAAGCAGACAAAGATTCCAGCTAGGTACTTGAAGCCGAGCGTGCGTTATCAGCCCGGTGTAGGCATCCTGCAACGTGCTAGCCCACACACCACCAGGATCATTCATCCTGGGCGCGAAAATCGTCGTAGATGATTCAGTTGTGCGCGGTAGACTTTGTAAGCCTCGACGTCTGTGACGATCCCTCCTGTGGTCCGAGATGGGTGAGGAGTAAGCGCGCAGTGAGGTCTGCGAGAATCCACGGAGGTTGCGACTGGCATCCTCGCACACGCATTCTATCCGCCGCGACGCCTTCCTCGAGCGTAGCATGATAGAGTGCCGCCTCCTGGGTAAGCTGCGTGGGGACGCTTCCACCCTAGTTCCGAGAGCGGTCGGCCAAATGGGTTTCATGTTACTGGCAGCCCTGTTGACCATGATGGTTGCCTGCTCCCCGGGACCGGAGCGAGAGACGCAGCATACGGGCCGAGATGCCAGGCAGATGACGGCGCATCAGGGGACCACTCCCTCGGGCAAACGTGCCGAGGATGCACCCGCCCCCGAAGGTGAAACCAAAACGACCGACTCCCGTATCAGGTGGGACTACGTGGCCCTAGGCGACTCCCTGGCTGCAGGGGTGGGCGCACGCCTGGGCTACGTGCCCCGCTACTCGGAGCACGTACAGCGCGAGACGGGCACTCGTCTCCGAGTCAACAACCTGGGGCTAAGTGGCCAGACAAGCACCCAGCTGCTCAGCTCGATTCGAAACGACCCTGAGATGCGAAAGGCGCTGGGTGCGGCTGAAATCGTTACGCTCAACATCGGCCTCAACGACCTGGGGCAGGCGAGGAGTTTCTATGAGAGCGGCACGTGCGGGGGGGCGCAGAACGAAGCGTGTCTGCGCGAGATCGTAGATAGGATCGAACGGAACTGGGATGCCATAATCAACGAGATCTCGAGCTTGCGTTCCACAGAGAATACCATCATCCGCACGGTGGGGCTTGGGTACACCCCGCGGATCGAGGGGGCCTTCAGACCGTATCTGGACAGAATAACACGTCACATCGCCTCCTCGGCAGCCGACGCCAGCATACCCTACGTCGAAGTCCGCCTCGCTGATGAGGGCATGAGTGAGGACGGAGTGCATCCCAACGACAAAGGTTACCGGTTGATAGCCGAACGGCTTGGGAGCCTCGGCTACGAGCCCTTACATCCCCGCTGAACGCTCAATCCTTGCCCGAGCCACTCTCGTCCATGTAACCGATGTGGATGTGATCCCTGTGCAACTCGAGCTGGTCGGAGGCCAATACCCAGCCCCTCGGGCGCCTATATCCTAAGGCTTTAGTCCACCTGGGCGGTCCTATTATCTGATCGGGCCTCCTCTCAGGTGGAATGCTGGCGAGGATCTTGCCTACCTCCAGGATGCCCGGTGCCGTAGCGTTGCCTTCGACAGGCTTGCCGTCAACCCACCACACATCAGCGGCCCTGCCGAAGTAGTGGGAATTGGGCAGACCACCGGCCTTGCCGTAGCCCTCGGGTATGCGTGGGCCGTCAGAGACGCCGGGGAGGAAGTAGTGACCTTCTTTGAAGGTCTGGACACAGATCCGGTGCCCTTTGGTCAAGCTTAGGAGCGCTGCTACGAGTCGCTGGTCGACAACACCTCTCTCCAGATCGCGCACCGCCTGTGGAGTCGCCCCGAAGTTCGGGCTCTCCAGAAGCTTGCGCACCTCGGTGCTACCAGGCCCGGTGTTCTCAGCCTTCAGGGGACTGAGATCCCGTAGTCCACTGCCTACGCCAGGTGGACACGCAGGAGTGAAATCCACCTCCTCCAGGCTCCCACAAGCGGTGAGCAGCGCGGTGCCAAGGAGCAATGCCGCTCCAGCGATCGCTCGCCGGAACCACAGAAAGATGGAGCAGTGTCGCACCCCAATATATTATGACGTGGACAGACAACCAGGCGGTGACCGGCACCACCGACATGCTTCGAAGCGGCGTCTTCGGCCGATGCCATAGGTAAGCACCTGTGGCATTCGACTCGCTCTCCAACCACCTCGAGCTGGAAGAGTGGGACTCGTAGATGCCAGGCGTACAGAAGGCCCGAGGCCTTCCGTACGCCGCTCTAGGAGGGCATCGCAATGTTCTGGAGCCTCACCTGGCCGCGGGCGACCTCCTTCCCGTCCGCGCTTCGCGTTATGATCACCTGCCAGAGCTGTTGGATCTGGCCTTGGATAATCGGCTCGGCGAGGACGTCGGCCCTTCCCTCCTTCATCGGGCGCAAGAAGTCTGTGTTGTTACTAACCCCCACTGCGAACTGTCCACTTTCCTCCACCGCGGCCGAAGCTCCCATACTGGCTGCGCTCTCCACTGCCGCGGTATAGACACCACCGTGCACCACGCCCCAGGGCGTATGGTGGTGCTCGCCCAATTCGATCGAACCGCGAACCCGGCTCCCGCTGACTTCCTCGAAGTTCAGGCCGGTGATTCGCATGAACTCACTCATCGAAACCTCGCGATGTTTGTCGGGTATCGATCTGTCCTAACGCTCCACGGACAGCCGAGGCGGTACCGCCGTCGACATCTCGATGCACGAGCAGCATGATAGTACAAGATGCAACGCCTCATTCGATCGACGGTCGTTCGACCAATGAGAATCCGCCCGCGGCGACAACGCCTTCTGGTACGCTGGCCCGGCACAGTTCATCTCGCTCACTCAGTGCTTTCTCCTTCCCAACAGCCGCATTCGCGGCCGGCAATAAGGCTCCGACGGATCTTGGAGAGAGGATGACTTCATTTCTGACCTTTTCTGGCACGTGTGGTGCGAACCACCAGGTAGGCACTTGTGAAGGCTTGCAGGGGACCCTACCATCCAATGGAGGATCACGGAAGCTTCGTAAGAGGAGGTCGCATGCCCCGTCGGATGACCGAGAAAGAGCGCCAGGAGTTCCTCGCCGAGCCGCGCATCGGGGTGCTGAGCGTTGCTGCCGGCGACGACAGGCCGCCGCACACCACGCCGATCTGGTACGGCTACGAGTCGGGCGGAAGCATCACGTTCTTCACAGGGACACAGGGCCGCAAGTCCCGAAAGGCCGGGCTCATCGAGACGGCGGGCGTACTGAGCCTGACGGTGCAACGCGAAGAGTTCCCCTACAAGTACGTTACGGTCGAGGGCTCCGTTGTCGGGTCGGACAGTCCTCCTTCCGCAGAGCAGATGTTCGCCATCGCCGGGCGGTACCTGCCCGAGGAGGCTGCCCAGGGATTCGTCGAGGCGGAGCTCGCTCATCCGGGATCAGGGCCCGTGCTCTTTACGGTCCGGCCAGACCGTTGGCTGACCTTCGACTTCGCGGAAGGGGATGAGAGTTAGTCTTTCGCACCTACTTCACGAACGGCCGCGCGGCTGAGGCGATCGGACCCGTCTGGAGCTTCCTCGACCTGACCCCGCTCGGTCGGCAGAAGACTACCTCATGCTCTGCCGTACTCCTGGTGGCGCCTCTATGACGATTATGACGGCCCGAAACCTGATGACTAGCGAAACCTCCTGTAGCCCAGGTACTTGGGCCACAGGGAGAGCAGTGCGCCGGGTAATTGGCTTGACACCAAGTTCTCAGAGATGTCGGGCACCCTTTTGTCGAGGACCAAGAGTGTTATGGCGATGGGGAAGACGCCGTCGCTCAAGTTGACGAGGCGGTCACGGTCCATTCCGATCTCGCCGTCTCTGGGTCTGAGCATCTGCTTACCTCCATCCGAGAGTGTTTGATCGACGTCGATACTTCAAGGGGAGTGGGGGCTACTCGGAAGCCGGTCGGGCTTACTCGCCGCCGAAGTGTAGTTCCAATGGGCCGTAGAGGGTCCAGAAGTAGTATGCCGCCAACCCGAACCCGATAACCACGACGACCGCGCGCAGGACGGTGCGGTTTATCCTGCCTGTGAGCGCACCTCCAAGGTAACCGCCGATCAAGCCACCGACGGCCATAGGAATTCCATATCCCCAGTGGATCTCCCCGTAGATCACGAGCACGATCACTGCCACGCCCCTTAGGCATCCAGCGAGCAGGTTCTTGCATGGCACCACGCGGTGCACGTCTCCCATCCGCAGTAAACTCAGGGCACTGATCATCAGGATGCCTATACCGGCCCCGAAGTAGCCACCGTAGATGGCCACAACGAACACCACAGCCGCCGCGAGCGGCCACAGAGCCGTCGCCAGGCCGCGGTCTTGGTTGGCGCCCCCGCTACGGCGCGTGAGTCGCGGCTCGAGCACGAACAGGACCGTGCCGCCAAACATCAGCCACGGCACGAGGGACAGGAAGTACTTGTCGCCCGTCCAGACTAGCAACAGCGCTCCCACCAGCCCGCCCAAAGCGCTCGTGACGAGGAGCAACCAAAGCCACAGTCGGCGTACCTCGTGCAACTTGTCGCGGGTACGCCACGCGGCGCCAGGGTAGGCTGGAAGGAGGGCAAGGGCGCTCGTTGCGTCGGCGACCACAGGCGGGACGACCAGGGCCAGCAGCGGGAACGTTATCAGCCCCCGCCGCCTGCTAGCGAGTTGATCAGGCCTGCAGCCACCGCGGCCGCGAAGAACAGAATGTAACTCACCTTACGCACGAACTTGAGATAGCCGCAAATCCTGTAACTCTTGAAAAGCTGCTTGAACAGCCCTCACGCACAGATGAGAACGCAGGGCCAAGTGGTTCATCTTCGTGGTGAGCTTCATCCGTTCCAACTTCA
>DATDKO010000334.1:0-5341 GCA_036519935.1 Rubrobacter sp.
GCGATCAAGAGGCTGACCGACGCCGGCCGCTCCGAGGTATGAGCACACCCCCCGGATAGATGGGAGCAGCATCTCTGGCGTCCTCGCCCCCGCTGTGCGAACTCGAAGACGAAGGAGAGGACGAGATGCGGGCATGACGAAAGTCCGAGTGTTGCTTGGGGTAGTGGGCGCTATTGCTGCTCGTGGGGTCCGCAACGGGATGCAGGCTGGTTTCCGACCAGACCAAGCAGGAGGCGAAGAAGAAGGTCGAATCGAAGGCTCAGCAGGCCAAGCAGGCAGTGAAGCAGAAGGTCGAGGCCAAAAAGCAGCAGGCTAAGAAGTAGGTGGAGGCCAAAGGCAAGCAGGCAGAGCAAGAGGTAAGGAAGAGAGCCGAAGCCAAGGGGCAGCAGGTCGAGCGAAAGGTGAAGCAGAAGGTCGAGGCCGGCCAGGAAGATCTACAGAAGAAGGTAGACGATCTGAAGAAGCAGGTGGAGACCGGCCAGGAGGACTTGAAGAAGAAGGTGGACGACGTGCAGAAGGACGTAAACGACCTACAGAAGAAGGTAGACCAGCTTCTGAAGAAGGTAGACGCCCAAAAACAGCAAGACCAGAAGGCGAAGAAGTAGTAGCAGGCGTCCGGGAAGAAGCGCTGCTCGTCGGCGCGAGGGGACCCCGACGCACTGAGCGCGGGTCCACGGGAAGCCCTACTTCTTATGTTAGAACGCCGTAAAGCGGAAGTTCGCAGAATTCGCTTTCCACACACTCCGATGAAATGAGCCTGTCCATACTTTTAGCTACCCACTCGTCACAGCTAGTAGCCACAAAAATCATTCGTTTGGGGGATGTGCTGGGTGCCTATGGATGCTACCTTGTCATGGCTCGGGAAAGAAAGGATAAGATTGTTGGGACAATCGCCGAGCCCCGAAAAGGCACACTATGGCTGCCGATTCTGAGAACAGGCTAAGAGAGTCGATGGGTGTGTCCTTCGCAGAGCCTGATAGGCGAACTTCCTAGAACTCCGTCAACGCGAGGTTCGTAGAAATCGGCTTCTCGGCACTTGGGCGAAGGTTTCTCGACGGTGCCGTACCCGCCGAAACCCGGGCACATCGGCCAGACGGTCAAGGCCAGAGGATTCGCCTACGCCACCTGCTGTACCCTGCAACCACTTCAAGCACGCCAATGCCTAGGATGAGGCTTTGGGATAGTCTACTGCTGACAAAGCCCCCGACACGAACATCGGGAGCTCTTCGTTTTTGCGGAGTTTCCAGGAAAAACAAAGAGCCGACGAGCGGACCTCTGCCTTGCCTTGTGTTGCACCTTATTGCGCTCGCGGTGGTGTCAGAATGGTGTCAGGAGTACGTCAATATCCGCATCAACTGCTTTGCCTTTAAAGCTAGTTCGGCTTTGAACTAGAGATCCTTCACATATCGATGAGAAGGTACAGGGATTGGACCATGGTCACCTGCCGCGCTGTACTCGAACAGACCACCGTCCGACCAGCCGCGGCGTTCGTAGAACCTCCGGGCTCTCGCATTCCCCGCCACCACAGCGAGCCAGGCACTCGAGTACCCGGCATCTTTGATCCTTCGTTCTGCGTCCGCCATGAGCATGTCGGCCACGCCTTCGCCACGATGTAGCGCCGAAACGTAGATCTGTTTCCATAGTGACCATTAACCACGGTTTAGATTTGTTCGCAGAGATCAGTAGAAGGTGCTCTTGAGCGTGCAGGCCTGTAACATGAATTTCGTGAGGAGGATCGCTCTACAAGGGACCTTGCCGGAGCGTGTCGTCGCGGCGCTCGTGCTCGCTTGCCTGCTCTTATGTGTCTCCGGTGAGGCAAAAGCGGCCAGCGGATCGTACATAGACTTCGGCGCCTACGATACTCAAAGAGCCCTTGCGGCCGGGACCGAGGGGGGGATTACGTTCAAGAGTGGTTCGGCACGGCTCGCCAGCGGGAGGACCAAAGGCACGCTGACCTCCCGGGTGTACGACTCGGTTCACAAGGATACTTTCATCCCTTCATGGAACGCACGCACACCTTCCGGTACCTGGTTGCAGATGGAGATGAGGCTACGCTCGGGCGGGAGCTGGACCCGCTGGTGGGACATGGGCGTGTGGGCCAAAGGGATGGATACCATAAAGCGCCACAGCGTGGACGGCCAGAGAGCTGGAGACTGGCGTGTACTGGCGGACACCCTCCAGAGCATCGGTCCCCTGTACGCCGACGCCTATCAGTATCGCCTCACCCTTCTTTCGAAGGGGACGGGGCGTACACCGAGGGTCAGGGCGATCTACGTGACAGCCTTCAACTCCTACCGCAACGGGGAGGTTCTCGTCGGGGCGAACGAGACCCTGTGGGGCAAAGACCTCTCTGTGCCTGCCCGGTCGCAGATGATCTACCCGAACGGCGGCGAGGTGTGGTGCAGCCCGACGTCCGTCTCCATGGTGATGGCATATTGGGCGAACAAGGTGGGCAGGCGGAGCCTCAATCAGGAGGTCCCCACCGTGGCGCGCGGCACTTACGATTATGGCTACCGCGGGAACGGCAACTGGCCTTTCAACACGGCCTACGCCGCCTCTTACGGTCTAACGGCCTCGGTCAACCGCTTCTCCTCACTCGGACAGGTCGAGCGGTGGATCGCGAAAGGGGTGCCTGTCATCGCCAGCATATCCTGGGGGAGAGGAAGACTGACAGGCGCACCCATCCCAGCGAGCTCGGGCCACCTGCTCGTGATCCGTGGCTTCACCGAAGCGGGGAACGTGATCGTCAACGATCCCGCAGCGGGTAGTAATTCGGGCGTCAGGCGGATCTACCAGCGCGACGAGTTCCACGGGGCGTGGTTCAAGTCTGACTCGGGGGGCGTGGCCTACCTCGTGCGCCCTGAGAGCTGGCCTGTACCTGATCGCACCTACGCTCGCGGGACTTGGTAGTCAGGCCACAGCCGTCCCCTTACAGAATTACTGTCATAGAGCCTGCCTCCTGTAAGATAGAGGATCACTTCCCTTGCGCTCTCTACCACGAAGCTTGAGGTCTAAAGTGCTGCCGGTCGCAGCGCTCGAAATCGCGATTCATGCATACAAGGCTCAACGGACACAAGCAGTTACAACGCCAAGTCAGTAGTGTTTGTCTGGTTTCTGGTTTGAGCCGCCGGTCAATCGCTCGAGTCCCTGAGCCATAACGACACGTGCGTAGGCTGCATGGTCTCCCTCACCACGCCTGATAGCTCGGCGTTCGGCGCGGCCAGGTCCGTCTCTGAGTTTTGAAGAGAAGGCTTCTAGGGTCTTTCTAGCATAGTTCTTTCTCAACCTACTGCCTACGGGCGATAACGGTACCTGATACTGACTGCGAGAAAGCCCATAGGTACGCCCTTACAGACGACGTGGGTCATGCGAGCGCTGTCAGGTTGGTTGCTAGTCGCCAATCGGTGGGGTCGTACGGCGGTAGAATCGGTACGATCCGAAACGGAAGGCAGACCCATGAGCGACCAAGATGCTAGATCGAACGCGGCACTAGCCGGCACGTTCCCCTTGGGTGGCGATCTCCTCGTCAATCGCTTGGGCTTCGGCGCCATGCGCCTGACGGGACGGGGTATCTTAGGTGAACCCCAGGACCCTGAGGAAGCCAGCCGCGTGCTACGGCGGGCCGTCGAGCTAGGGGTGAACCTCATTGACACCGCCGACTCCTACGGTCCCGAAGTCTCCGAGCGCCTGATCGCCCAAGCGCTCCACCCCTACCCCGATGACCTGGTCATAGCCACCAAGGGAGGCTTGACACGCCCTGGTGGTCGATGGGTCCCCGACGGTCGCCCCGAGCACCTGCGCGAGGCGTGCGAGGGCAGCCTTCTCAGGCTCAAGGTGGAGCGCATAGACCTCTACCAGTTACACAGGCCAGATCCGAGAATAGCGTTCGAAGACTCCGTGTGGGCCTTGGCGCAGCTCAGGGACGAGGGCAAGATCAGGCACGTCGGCCTCTCTAACGTGGGTGTGAGGGAGCTGGAGATCGCGCTGGACATAGTGCCGGTGGCCTCAGTCCAGAACCGCTACAACCTCTCTGAGCGCTCCTCGGAGGCGGTGCTGCAGGCCTGCGAGCGGGAGGGGGTAGGATTCATACCCTGGTACCCGCTGGCCACAGGGAGGCTGGCGAGGCCAGGTGGACCCCTCGAGGAGGTCGCCGAGCGCCACGACGTTAGCCCATCACAGGTGGCGCTCGGCTGGCTCCTTGGGCACTCGCCCGCGATGCTGCCCATCCCAGGCACCTCGACGGTTGCGCACCTCGAGGAGAACGTGGCTGCAGCCACGTTGGAGCTCACGGACGAGGAGATGGCGACGCTGGAGAGAAGCTGAGAGGAGACGAACCATGGACGCTGGGATCGTCGGCTCGGGGAACATTGGCGCCACAGCTGCCCGTGTCTCGCGTCTTCCGCTTATCTCAGCCGCTTGAGGAGAGCCGACGAGCGGACTCGAAGCGCCGCCCTGCTCATTATGAGTGATTATTCATGCGTTGCAAGGGTTTGCACAGTCCTGCAATCCCACAAATTTAAGCCGGTTTCCCTTCTCTGCTTTGCTGAGCATTGCACCGTATTGCGTTCCCGATGGTATCGGAATGGTATCAGGAGCCAGTAGATCGCACGCTTCCGATTCCATAGCGAGCCAGACGTGCGACAAGAGTGTGATTGAGCGTCGATATCAAAGCCGTCCTGATGCACCCGTGAGACCAATGATGTTGCGGCCCTTCCCATACCGATCCGATGATCCCCGTCTATTATGACCATCTGTATCCATTCAGGAGACCTAGTCTCAAAGGGACGCGAGCCTCCCGGCCCGGCATGTTAGGCCGATCCCTCCGGGTAGGTGAGCCCCACCAGGGCAGGGTAGCATGTCGAATGCCTGCGATCAGAAGTACAGTCTAAGGGGTCAACCATGAGGATTGCTGACGGCGTATACGTCCTGCCCATACCGAGGGGTTCACAGGGAGCCGACGGCTTCCTCAACTTAACCTTGATCCTGGACGAGCAAAATGGCAACACGCTGGTCGACGCCGGCTTGCCGGGTCAGGCCGAGGCGATCGGTGCCGCCCTAACCGAGGTCGGCGAAGACGCCAATGGACAGCTACGAAGGGTCGTCCGGGAAGCCTCTCGCGAGCGCGACGAGTGAGAGCAATCCCTGTCTTCGTAGCAACTGCGGGCGTGTCAGCGTGTGAGTCTAGGACGGGTTGTTTACATGCGTACCCAGGAGCGACAGGTCAGCCGGTCCAAGGCGATCAGAGGCTGTCTTGGCCTGGTGCCAGAACGGGTAGATCAGCGGCAGCGCGCTCACCTCATCAAGGCGTCGGCGCTCCTCTTCTGAGAGCTCCAGCTCGGCG
>DATDKO010000335.1:0-3848 GCA_036519935.1 Rubrobacter sp.
GCTCGCGCGTCTCGACATCGACGACCCGCGCCTCCTGGCCGGGGAAAGGCCGTCCCACGGTACCAGGTCTGCGCTCGCCTTCGTAGGGGTTGGTGAGGTTCATTATCGTCTCGGTCATGCCGTAGCGCTCCAGGATGCGCTGCCCGAAGAGTCCCTCGAACTCGTCGAAGGCCTGGTGGCTCAAGGGCGCGCTGCCAGAGACGTAGAGCCGGATCGGACGCGGACGTTCATCGCGGGCTCTGGCCTCCCGCAACAGCCGCGTGTACATGGTAGGGACGCCGAAGAACATCGTGACCTTCCCGTCGAGCAGGGCGTCGTAGGCCGCAGCCGCGTCGAACTTCCTGTGCAGCTCGGCGCCGGCTCCAGTCAGAAACGTACCGTGCGCCCCGACCATGAGGCCGTGCGTGTGGAACAACGGCAGCGCCAGAAGCAACATATCTTCCGCCGTCCAGTGCCAGGCCGTACACACCGCTTGTGCGTTCGCGATGAGGTTGCTGTGCAGCAGCATCGCACCCTTGCTGCGCCCCGTCGTCCCGGAAGTGTAAGCGATAACAGCGAGGTCCTCTCCACGCGGCATCTCCAAGCTGTGCGTCTCGCCGAGAAGATCTTCGAACCCGGGGCCGGCCTCGATCACCGCCTCCAGCTCGGGCAGGTCTTCGCGAGTGCGTTCGAGTTCCGGCTTCCGCTCCTCGTCGGTAAGGCACAGACGCACCCCTGCGTCGCCGAAGATGTGCCTGAGCTCGCCCCTGCGGTACTGGGTGTTCACGGGCACAACAACGCCGCCGGCCAGGTGCGTCCCCACGTATGCGGCTAACAGATCCGGGTGGTTGCCGAGAAAGAGGGCGACCCGCTCGCCGGGGCGCAGTCCCCAGGCGGCGAGGCCGGCGCCGAAGCCCTCAGCCCGTTCGCGCATGCCCTGGTAGGAGATCTCCTCTCCCTCGAAGCGCAGGCAGAGCTTCTCGGGCGCCCTCTCAGCGTTCCTTACGAACGCCTCCGCGATCGAAGCCGGACCCCTCTCACTCACGCCCATGAGTTCCCTCCAGCATCTAGTGGCCGGTACGCTGAAAGTAGGGTACATCCGCGCTCGGATCTCGCGCAACGGGAGCATGGAAACGGCAAGCCGCAGCACCTGATCCGTACCTGTTGACACGCGTAGCGCAAAGCGCTATTCTCGGCGGGGATAGCAGGGGTGCTCTTCGGGGCGTCGAGGCAACAGGGAAGGCGGGCGGCTCTAGCCTCCGCGGTGCCACTCTTTACGCCCGTAGTGTCCCTTACATTTGCTCCTGCCGAGACTCGTGGCGGTAAGGGGAAGGGGTTTTCCGATGCGGAAGAAGTATTCTCGTAGAAGCTTTCTCAAGGTGGCTGGCGCAGGCCTTGCGGGGGCTTCGCTGCTCGGCGCCGCAGGGTGCGGCGGGTCGGGGGCTTCCTTTTCTCCGAGCGCGGACATGTGGAAGCAGTTCTCGGGAACCACGCTCAACTTCGTCTCGGAGAACACGGCCCCGACCACTGCCATAGCCGCGAACTTGAACGGCTTCAAGGAGCTCACTGGGATCAACGTCAATGTGTTGCAGTTGGAGCTTGGCGCGCTGGTTCAGAAGATCGCGCTCGACATCGGCTCGGGGGAGGGCGCCTACCAGGTCGTCTACGCGGACCCCTACCAGATCATGGCCCCCTACCACGAGGCGCTAGCCGACCTCAACGAGTTCGATAGCGACGACAATCTACCTTCCATCCCCAAAGGCATCGACGACTTTATCCCGACCCAGCTGGCGGCTGCAGGGCGCTTCGGGAACCAGAAGAACCTCTACGCGCTCCCCTACGACTGCCCGACCATGATCTGGATGTACCGTAAAGACCTCTTCGACAAGTACGGCGACCAGATCAGCCAGGACCTCGGCTTCGACCCGCAGCCCTCGCCATCCTTGACGTGGGAGCAGTACTACCAGATCGCCAACTGGTTCGACGAGAACCAGGATGAGGTCCCCTACGGCACGGGCCACCAGGCCAGGCAGTACGACTCCCTCATGTGCGACTTCTCCAATATCTTGTGGGCCTACGGCGGCGACTATTTCGACAGCGCCGGGATCGGGAGCCTGGGGACGACGAATCCAGGCCCGTGCACGCTCGATGAGCCGAAAGCGCTGGAGGCCGCCGCGTTCTACAAGAAGTTGCTGTCCATCGCGCACCCTGGCAGCGTATCTTGGGACTGGAACGCCACGGATGAGGCTTTCAGGACGGAGCAGGTCGCGATGGTACCGAACTGGCACGAGTTTGCCGCCGTTGACCAGGACCCTGCCGAGTCGACGATAGTAGGCAAGATCGGGTACTCTCCCCTCCCCAAAGGCCCAGCTAGAAACGCCAACATGTGGGGCGGGACGGGCGTCGGTATAAACGGCGCCTCGCCGATCAACGAGCAGAAGGCAGCG
Organism: Rubrobacter sp.; assembly: GCA_036519935.1. GTDB lineage: Bacteria > Actinomycetota > Rubrobacteria > Rubrobacterales > Rubrobacteraceae > Rubrobacter_D. Next base: position 2,427 of record DATDKO010000335.1, read on the forward strand.
TGGCTGTTTTTAGTCTGGGCCACGTCGCCTGACACGATGCTGATGGGCCTGAAGAGCGACGTCGGGGGCGGTACCCCGACGCGGGGGTCCCTCTACGAACTACCGGAGGTGAAGAAGGCGATGGAACCACCGTCGAACCTGCCGAACCTGCTCACCTACGACGCCGTCTCCGAGGCGTGGAAGCCCGAGAACATCGGGCTCAGGCCCAAGATCCAATCGTGGAACGAATGCGACACGGCCATCTACACCGAGGTCTCCAAGATGCTGGCCGGCCAGAAGTCCCCGGAGCAAGCGATGAAGACGGCCAAGCAGTACTTCGACGAGGCGCAAGCGAGGGTCAAGAACCTCGCCTCAGGACCGTCGGGGGTCGCGTAATGGCCGCCACACAGACAGAAGGACGCGGTCCTTCCACTAACATGAAGGGTGCCGGCGGCGGGGGTGGAATCTCGCTGGAGACGAAGATGCTCGTTCCTGTCCTCTTGCTGCTCGCTGTCCTCTCGCTCTTCCCTTTTTTCTACATCATCTGGATGAGCCTGAATATCGTCTCGCTCATAAACGGCATCACCTTCGACTTCGCCGGGCTCGCCAACTGGACCCGCATGTTCACTGACGAGGTCGTCGGCGCGGCCTGGGCGCGGGCCGCACTGTACTTCGTGGCCACCGTAGGGTTGGAGATGATCCTGGGCATAGCCATAGCCCTGCTCGTCCACGAGCTCGTCTGGGGCAAGAACCTGGTGCTCTCGCTCATCCTCCTGCCCATGTTCATGGCGCCGGTCATCGTTGGGCTCCTCGGACGCTTCCTCACTGACTCGTCCTATGGCCTCTACGCCTTCGTCCTGCGCGAGCTCGGCATCTTCGAGAGTGACATTCTTGGGACGGCCAGCTCGGCGATGCCGGCCGTTATCCTGATGGACGTCTGGGAGTGGACCCCCTTGATAGTCCTGATCGTGCTGGCAGGGCTCGCCTCGGTGAACCAGTACGTTATAGAAGCGGCCAAAGTGGACGGGGCAAACTACCTGGAGAGGCTGCGCTACATCGTGGCCCCCTCCATAGCGGGCGTCGTGATCGTGGCTTTGCTCGTGCGTTCGATGGACGCCATCCGCTACTTCGACATCATCACCGTCACTACCAACGGAGGACCAGGTAACACGACCAAGATCATCCCGATAAGGCTCTACGAGACGGCCTTCCGCTTCTTCGACCTCGGATACGCTGCGGCCATCGGGCTGGGGATGCTGGTGTTCTCGATTTTGGTGGCGAACGTGTTCGTGCGGATCCTCGAGAGCAGGGGGCTTGCGAAATGACGACTTCTTCTACTTCGGGCCGCGGTTCTGGCAAGCAGGTAATACTCTACGCCATCCTCTTCCTCGTGCTGCTCTGGACGCTGGTGCCGATACTGTGGATGGTTCTTGCGTCGTTCAA
>DATDKO010000336.1:0-4375 GCA_036519935.1 Rubrobacter sp.
CGCGCAAACTCGCCTGGCGTATCGGCGAGATCGTCGAGACCAGCCCAGACACGCCGCGAACGAAGAGCCTGTTCCTGGAGATACCGGGCTGGGACGGCCACAGAGCCGGCCAGCACGTCGATGTCAGGCTCACGGCGGAGGACGGCTACCAGGCCCAGCGCAGCTACTCTATAGCCTCGGCGCCGGAAGACGGCAGGGTCGAGCTCCTCGTCGAGCGTCTGGACGATGGTGAGGTCTCTCCCTACCTGACGGAGGAGCTCAGGGCCGGGGACGGGTTGGAGTTGCGGGGTCCGATCGGGGGCTGGTTCGCCTGGGAGGCGAGGGAGGGCGGGCCATTGCTCCTCGTCGCCGGAGGATCGGGCATAGCGCCGCTCATGGCGATGATCCGTCACCGCCAGGCAGCGGGCAACGACACCCCTGTCCGCCTGCTCTTCTCCTCGCGCTCTTACGAGGATGTCATCTTCCGCGAAGAACTGGAGCGTCTTGCGGCCGAGGACGAGACGCTGGAGATTGCCCACACGCTCACTCGCTCGGCGCCGCCCGGCTGGAAGGGTTACGACCGCAGAATCGATGAAGAGATGCTCGGGGAAGTCGCCTTCCCCCCTGGCGAGAGGCCTCTGGCCTTCGTATGCGGTCCTACCCCGCTGGTCGAGGCCGTCGCGACGACGCTCGTCGGGCTAGGCCACGAGCCGGCGCGCGTCAAGACCGAACGCTTCGGACCGACTGGAGGATAACGATGGACGAACACAGGCTCGACGGCAACGCCGCGGCAGGGGTACTGGCCGAGATCTTCACGTTCGAGATCACCACGGCCAGGACCGCCTGCGTCCGTTGCGGCGCGGCGGGAGAAGTCGGCTCCCAGATGGCTTACGTGAGCGAGATAGGTACGGTGGTGCGCTGCTCCACGTGCGACAATGCCCTGATCCGCGTGGTCCGCCAGGACGACGGACCGCAACGTTACTGGTTGGATCTCAAGGGAATCGAATACCTGCAGCTCGAGGAACGTTTGTAGTCAGCATTTCATCACGCTCCGGCTGACGCCTCCGCTTGTCAGACTTCAGCTTTTCCGCTAGGGCGGTGGCGCCCTCCTGAGCGCCGAGCTCCTTACTCCGGGCGTAGCTCCTTGAGAAAATGGGCCGGGTCGGCGGTGGCCATGGAAAGCCACTCTGTGTCCGCGGCAGCCCGCTTCCGGCCAGGCTGCGCTACCTCTTCGGGCGTTGCAAGGTCCGGCCCTTCCCCGGGTCCGACCTGCTGTACCCTAACGTCCGCACTGCGGTCCTGTGGTTCGTTAGGCATGGTCTCCTCCTTTGCCAGAGGGAGCCGGGGTTCCCGGCTCCCCTGATGCATGTAACCTGAAGCCTGACACCTACTTCACGAATTGCTCGTTCTCGGTGGAGCCGGGGAGGCCTGTGACGGGGCTCTCCGGGCTGTCGAACTGGGCTTCCTCTGTCGAGCCGGTGAGGGCCGTGGTGGAGGCGGCGCCTCCGGCGACGATCTGGGCGACCTCGTCGAAGTAGCCTGCGCCGACCTCTCGCTGGTGCTTGGTGGCGGTGTAGCCGTGCTCCTCGGCAGCGAACTCAGCTTGCTGCAGCTCGGAGTAGGCGTCCATACCCCGTTCCCTGTAGTTGCGGGCGAGATCGAACATGGAGTAGTTCAGGGCGTGGAAGCCGGCGAGGGTGACGAACTGGAAGCGGTAACCCATGTCCCCGATCTCCTCCTGGAAACGTGAGATCTCCTCCTCGGAGAGCTTCTTCTTCCAGTTGAAGGAGGGCGAGCAGTTGTACGCGAGCAGCTTGCCTGGGAACTTCTCGTGGATGGCATCGGCGAAGCGCTGTGCCTGCTCGAGGTCAGGCTCTGAGGTCTCGCACCACACCACGTCAGCATACGGCGCGTAGGAGAGGCCGCGGGATATGGCCTGATCCAAGCCCGCATCGACCCCGTAGAAGCCCTCCATAGTCCGCTCGCCGGTCAAAAACTCGTGGTCGACCGGGTCCACGTCGCTCGTGATGAGGCTCGCCGCGTCAGCGTCGGTCCTCGCGATAATAACGGTCGGAACGCCCATGACGTCGGCGGCGAGCCTGGCGGAGACGAGGTTCCTGACGGCCTGGGAAGTGGGAAGCAGGACCTTGCCGCCCATGTGCCCGCACTTCTTCTCGGAGGCGAGCTGGTCCTCGAAGTGGACGCCCCCGGCGCCGGCTTCGATCATGGCCTTCATCAACTCGAAGACGTTGAGAGCACCACCGAAACCGGCCTCGGCATCAGCGACTACCGGAGCGAACCAATAGACCCCGTTCCTGCCCTCGGCGTGGTGGATCTGGTCGGCCCGCTGCAAAGCCTGGTTGATCCTCCTGACGACGTGCGGCACGCTGTTTGCTGGATACAAACTCTGATCCGGATACATGTGCCCGGCCAGGTTGGCGTCGGCGGCCACCTGCCACCCTGAGAGGTAGATCGCCTCCAGCCCCGCCTTGACCTGCTGCACGGCCTGATTGCCCGTCAAAGCCCCCAGAGACCTCACGAAAGGACGCTCGTTCATCAAAGTCCAGAGCCGCTCAGCGCCCATCCGCGCGAGGGTGTGCTCGATCCTGATCGAACCCCGCAGCCGTGCCACATCATCAGCCGTGTATGGACGCTCGATCCCCTCCCAACGCTCGCCCTCCCACTCCCTGGCTATCCGGCTCGTCCCGTTCTTCTCGCGCTCCACTACTCTCTCCTTACTCTCCGATGCCATATCCGTACACTGCATTATGCACTTATATGCTCACATATGTGCTAACTGGGCGCAAACGAGCGCCCTCTTTCGAGTTATGGGGCGTGGGTACGTGGCCGACGCTCCGTGGCAGGAGGACAGGGGCGGGTGGTCGGGCCTCTGCGCCGGTCCTCGGGGTTTGCATGATGGTCGGTATGGGTGCTCCTCTCTAGTCCAGGTACTCGTAACCCGGGAGGGTCAGGAACTCTACGAACTTTTCGTCGGTCGAGATACGGGCGAAGAGTTCGGCGGCCTTACCGAACTCGTCCTGTTCCCAGCGTTCCGGGCCGACGATGTCGGTTTTGATCTTCTCCAGTTCCTCGTCGAGTGTTTCGTTGAAGAGGTCCTCCGTCACCTCTGTGCCGTCTTCGAGGATACCTCTCTGGTGGTGGATCCATTGCCACACCTGGGCGCGGCTGATTTCCGCCGTCGCCGCGTCCTCCATCAGGTTGAAGACGGGAACCGCACCGCGCCCAGCGAGCCAGGCCGCTAGGTACTGCACACCGACCGAGATGTTGTTTCGGAAGCCGTCCATGGTGATCTGGCCCTCGGGCTTCTCCAGCAGGTCCTCCGCGGTGGGGCTCACGTCGGGAATCTTGTCGAGCTGGTTGGGCTGGGGCATGTACTCATCGAAGACCTCTTTGGCGAGCCCGACCATCCCGGGGTGGGCGACCCAGGTCCCGTCGTGGCCGTCCTTCGCCTCGCGCTCCTTGTCGTCTCGCACTTTGTTGTTGGCGAACTCGGTCCATTCGGGGTCGTCGCTGCGTGGGATCTGGGCCGCCATCCCCCCCATCGCGTGCGCGCCGCGCTGGTGGCAGGTCTTGATGGTGAGTAGCGAGTAAGCGCGCATGAACGGGACCGTCATGGTCACCGAGTTGCGGTCAGGGAGGAGCATGTCATGTTCGCGGAACTTCTTGATATAGGAGAAGATATAGTCCCACCGGCCGCAGTTGAGGCCGGCTGAGTGCTCGCGAAGCTCGTAGAGGATCTCGTGCATCTCGAACGTGGCGAGTATCGTCTCGATCAGGACCGTAGCCTTGATGGTACCCTTGGGTATGCCGAGCTCGTCCTGGGCTGACTCGAAGACGTCGTTCCAGAGCCTAGCCTCCAGGTGGCTCTCCATCTTCGGCAGGTAGAAGTAAGGTCCGGAACCATTATCCAGTAGCGCCTGCGCGTTGTGGAAGAAGTAAAGGCCGAAGTCGAAGAGCCCACCTGGGACCTGCTCCCCGTCAACGAGCATGTGCTTCTCGAAGAGGTGCCACCCGCGCGGCCTCGCCAGGATGACCGCAACGTCTTCGTTCAACTCGTAATGTTTGCCTGTCTTCGGATCGTCGAAGGCGATGGTGCCTTCGATCGCCTCTTTCATGTTGAGCTGGCTCTCCAGCATGTTGTGCCAGGTCGGGCAGTTGGCATCCTCGAAGTCTGCCATCCAGCAGCTCGCCCCCGAGTTCAGCGCGTTGATGGTCATCTTTCGGTCGGGTGGCCCCGTGAGTTCCACGCGCCGGTCCTGAAGGTCGTCGGGGATGGGGGCTATCTTCCAGTCGCCCTCCCTGATCTCCCGCGTCTCCGGCAGGAAATCCGGCATCTCGCCGGCGCCGATCCTCTCCTGCCGCTCGGCCCGCTTGG
>DATDKO010000337.1:0-5096 GCA_036519935.1 Rubrobacter sp.
AGAAAAGAAACCCCCTTAGATATCCGGGACTTGCAAGCTCGGTGCATACCCCTGCAACGCCTGAATTATCACCCGTGATGAGCAGGTCAGCCATCCGAGTCTAGTCGAATGACTTTACTGCAACCCGTACTGCAACCGGGCTGATACGCACTGGTACACACTGGACAAAGTGATGGCGCCAGATCATCGAAAACCGCCCAAATAAGCGCAATTTCCGGACGTGGTAGAACGCCCTAGAACGTACGCAAGCAAACTCGTAATGAGCAGGAAAGCGGTTCGAGTCCGCTCGTCGGCTCTCTATCCGGCGTAGATAAGTCGATTACTAGGAACAGTGGACGTTCCGACCGCACCACGGTAGGTTTTTTGACACCAATTGCGCTTTCTAGCGCTGGTGTTGAACCTTTTAGGAGTAGGGCATTTGCACTTTACAAGTATGGGCGAAAGGGCAAGAAGAATCGCACCGATCTCACCTGCGACTCGGTCTTTGAGCTGATCTCCACTGGGAGTTGGGAGAGGGCCAGGGTAATGGAGACGTTCTCTCAAAGGGCGCTGCGAGGACCTACAGAGTCCTCGCAGCGCCTATTCTCGGTATAGCCTCAGCGCTGTTCCAGGTCGAGCGCAACGCTGTTCATGCACCAACGCTGCCCACCGTCCTCCCTCGGACCGTCGTCGAAGACGTGGCCGAGGTGAGAGTGGCAGCGCGCGCAGCGCACCTCGGTGCGGACCATCCCGTGCGAGCTATCATCGACCAGTTCGACGGCGTCCGGCGAGACGGTCTCGGTGAAACTCGGCCAGCCGGTGCCCGAGTGGTACTTCGCGCGGCTATCGAAGAGCAGGTTGCCGCAGGCGGCGCAGTAGTAGAGGCCGTCTTCGTCGGTGTCCACGTACTTACCGGAGAACGGACGCTCGGTCGCAGCCTCGCGCAGGACGGCATACTGCTCCGTAGAGAGCCGCTTGCGCCACCCCTCGTCGGTGCGGGGCAGCTCGTCTCTCGTGGCACCCATGCCGAGTCCGACGGGGCAGCTCACGCCGGTACCACCCAGGCCACAGTATCCGTTGGGAACCTTGTAGAGATACTGCTGATGGTAGCCCTCGGCGTAGTAGAACGAGCCAGCAGGCGCGATCTCCGTGGTGATCGAGCCGTATCCGGCATCCCTAAGTTCCTGCTCGTAGGCGTCGCGGGCCTCCTCGGCGGCCCGGCGCTGCTTGTCGCCCGTGTAGTAGATCGCCGAGCGGTACTGCGTGCCTGTGTCGTTACCCTGTCGCATACCCTGCGTCGGGTCATGGGCCTCCCAGAACACTGCGAGCAGTTCTCCGTAGGAGACCTTCTCCGGATCGAAGACGACGAGCACGGCTTCGGTATGCCCGGTTCGTCCGCTGCAGACCTCCTCGTAGGTCGGGTTCGGTGTGAAGCCCCCCGCGTAGCCGACCGCCGTCGTGTAAACGCCGTCGATCTGCCAGAATTTACGCTCGGCCCCCCAGAAGCAGCCGAGGCCGAAGACAGCGGTGCTCATACCCTCGGGGAAGGGCGGCTTGAGGGATGTGCCGAGCACGGCATGCCTCTCGGGAACGGTGAAAGCCGGCTGCTCCCGGCCGGGAAGGGCCTCGGTGGGCATGACCATCTTGGTCTTGTGGCGACTAAAGAACACTCTTTTGCCTCCTCGGATGTATTAATGTACTGGATCCCGGTGCTCGCCGAGATTTGCTTCAGAGCGAAGCCGATTATGGCCTCGCCTATTGTGCGCGAGCCAGGCTTCGACCTGGTCTCGCACAGCAGATCAGGCCCGCTGTTCGCACTACGTCTTAGCCCTGCCTTTGCTTGTGCCTGGGGTTTTCGCAAATCACGTGTAAGACGCTCCGCCTGCGTACTACCTCGCACTTGTCGCAAACAGGCTTGACACTCGCTCCTACCTTCAAAGTTCTCCTCCTAGTTTCGCTGTTTTTTGCCTGGATTGCCTGGAACCGTAAGTGGTGCACCTCCTCCCCGTCTTGCCCGCGTGAGGCTCCTTTGTGACCCTCGTCTATAAGACCACTCGAGGGGTCGATTTCTTACCCCTAGCAGCATTAGGAGCAGGTGCTCGGTCGAGCTAGAACCGGTTAGGAGGACGCACAGCGTGATCGGTGCTACGGTGGTCGCGTTTCCTCTGTAAACGGGCACCACTGCGGGGGCTAAGCGGCTGCCGGGAGGTCGTGCCCGAAGTCGCCCTCATCCCTGAGTATCCGCTCGGCCTCGCGCTGGAGCTGCCTGACCCTCTCGCGGGAGACGTGAAGCTCCTCGCTCAGATCGGCTAGGGTAGCTGGCGTCTCGCCATCAAGGCCGTAGCGGCGGACGAGGACGCGACGCTGGCGCTCGGGGAGCTGCTCGACGGACTCCATAAGGCGGCGCGTCTCCAGCTCCCTCACCACCTCGCCGATCATCCCCGACTCGCGCTCGTCCTCGACAAGATCGCCCACCTCCGAGTTGCCTTCTTCGGAAGAGAGCGGCTGGTTGAGGCTGGTGGCGTCGGGTATGGCGCTCTTCACGTCCTTGACCCGCTTGACCTCCCAGCCGATCCTCTCGGCAACCTCTTCGTCGGTAGGCTCACGCTCGAGTTCGGTCGAGAGCTCGTTGTAGACCCGGGCCATCTTCCTTATCTTCTCGCCCATATGCACGGGCACCCTTATGGTCCGCCCCTTGTCGGCCACCGCCCTCTGGACGGCCTGCCTGATCCACCAGGTGGCGTAGGTCGAGAAGCGGAAGCCCTTCTCGGGGTCGAACTTGTCTGCTGCTCGCATGAGGCCTATGTTGCCCTCTTGGATGAGGTCCCCGAACGGCAGGCCCATCCCACGGTACTTCTTTGCGACGGGGATGACGAGCCTCAGGTTCTTCTCGATGAGCTTGGACCGCGCCGTCTCGTCGCCCTCCCTTGCTCTCCTCCCGAGATCTATCTCCTCCTCGTGTGTAAGAAGCCTTCCGCGAGCGATCTGCCCGAAGTACCTAGCAATAGGGTTTGGGGTCTCCCTAACATTCATCCTGCTTACCGCCTCTCGTGTTATTTCGAATCCTCCTGGCTATGCTCTGTGCTGTCGAAGGGCTGTGGGATCCTCCGGGGCATCTTCTCCCCGCCTTCCCTGCGTAATGCTCCTTTCCGGCCCTCGTCTATAAGACCACTCAAGGGGCCGATTTCTTACCTCTCGCAGTATGCGCGTTGTCCCAATCGGTTCTGGCTCCACCGAGTATCTGCTCCTAAGCGTGATTGGTGCTACGGTGGATAGAGAAAGCGGGAGAGTATTGGCATTAGGTGAGAGAACGCACAAACGAACAATGGCTTGCAGAGTTGCGGGGACCAAACCCCGACAAGGCGCTCGCGGACCTCTACGACCTGCTCGTGCGCGGGCTGAAGGCAGCACTCGGCAGTTACAGAGGTGGCGTAGAGGCCAACGTCGGGGACTTTGCCCAGGAGGCGCTGATCAAGATAACGGGCAACCTGGACTCCTTCAGGGGAGAGAGCCGTTTCACCACCTGGGCCCAGAAGATCGCCATGAACGTTGCCCTCACCGAGCTCAAGCGCAGGCGCTGGCGTGATGTGTCCTTACAAGACCTGTTCGCCCAGCGTGAGGCGGCCGACCGCGGGCCGGCGGACACCCAGCTGACCCCCGAACAGCTGGCGTTGCAGAATATGGTGCTGGGAGAGTTGCGGCGCATGGTCGACGAAGAACTGACAGATAGGCAACGGGAGGCGGTCGTGGCGGTGTTGCTTGAGGGGATGCCCATCTCGGAGGTGGCAAAGCGCATGGGCACCAACCAGAACGCCCTCTACAAGTTACTGCATGACGCCCGCAGAAAGCTGAAGAGGCAGATGCAGGCCGCGGGCCTCTCGCCACAAGAAGCGCTGGCTGCATTTGAGGAGAGGTAAGATCCGGAGGGTACGGTGAGTCTAGCAGTTAAAAGCGAGTAGGGAGTTTTACGTTGCTGAAGCGTGGTGAGGTCTTCAAACTCGTGAAGGTTGTAGCCAAGACTTACGAGACTGAGATCGGCTGCGACGAGTGTTTCGAACGTTTGGATAGTTTTGCAGAGATGGAGCTATCCGGGCTGGAGGCGAGTGCTGCGATGCCGCTAGTTAGCGATCACCTCGACAAGTGCGCAGACTGTCGCAGCACGTTCGATGCGCTTCTAAGCGCCTTACGTAGTACGTAGAGCCCAGACTGTCGAGCCCATACTAATTTCCGGATCTCTCGTCATCTCCTCAAGCTAGACCTCTACTGCAACGACGCTGTGCCTTCGTCCCGCTCGCTCACTACCGTGGGCGGTACTGGATCGACCTGAGGGGTTAAGGTACTTGCAGGACGAGGACTCCGCTGGGTAGAGCGCGGAGCCTCGCATTCCAATATGACACCCAAGGGCATGTTGAGCAACGCTTCTTGGAGTACGGCGCTCGTCAGCACATCCTTCTTGTGTCGCTCATCGTTCATCTCGTTGTCTCTGTGGGCGCTCCTCAGTGCGCTGCAGCGCCTCAATCTTGTCGCCTACCCGGACCGTGCCGTTTTCGATAATGCTTGCGCAGATACCACCACGACCCTTCAGGGCCTGTGTCATACCCGGTGCGGTAAGGCGTTCTATGTACCGGCAGACCGAGCGCGGTCCCCGGTACTCGAACGCAACTTCCCCAACGCGGAACCGCTCGCCGCGTCGTAAGGTCTTCAAGCTTATCTCTCTGGTGACGACGTTGCGCCGGTGCTCGTCGTTCTTTACACTCACCCCGATCTCTCGCTCGATGTTTTGGAGGTCCTCGGCGGCGATGAGGGTTACTTCGCAGCCCCTGCCGAAGCGACTCCAGTGCCCAGTTCCGGCACAGTAGCGATCACGCTCCAGACCACAACCTTCGAGTGCGGTGGCCGCCTGGACACCCTTCATCTGTGCACCACCTTTCGGGGCAAGGAATATACCCTCCACGAATTCCGCCATCACAAGCTCTCCTTTGAGTATTGCTCGGCCTCTTAAACCTCGATCCTAATCGAACCTGCATACACTCATATAGCTTCTGCCCGGAAAGGCCAGCCACCGACCCGATGCGTAGTGCTGGAGGTGAGAAGGTCGGGACCTCGATCATGAGAAG
>DATDKO010000338.1:0-13324 GCA_036519935.1 Rubrobacter sp.
ATCGAACCGTAGACGTTAGGCTTGTTCAGAAGGACGCAGGCGTCGTTCACCAAATACCGGGTCGGGAAGTTGTCCGTGCCATCGACGATCACGTCGTAGTCCTCGAAGATCTCCAAGGCGTTCTCGCTGGTGAGCGCCTCCTCGTGGACCCTGACCTCGACATTGGGGTTTATGTCCTTGATCTTATCGTGGGCGCTCTCCACTTTAGGACGCCCCACGTCCGAGGTGCCGTGGATGATCTGGCGCTGCAAGTTCGACTGGTCGACAACGTCGAAGTCAACGATCCCGATGGTCCCGACCCCGGCCGCAGCCAGGTAAAGAGCGAGCGGGCTCCCGAGTCCGCCCGTGCCTACCGTGAGTACCTTCGCGGCCTTGAGCTGTTTCTGCCCTTCGAGGGCGACCTCGGGCATGATCAGGTGCCTGCTGTAGCGTGCGATCTCTTCGTTGCTTAGCTCGAGTGCCCCGTTGGGTGACTCCACTAATGGCTGTCTTGTCTGCATCTGAAGATAAACCTCTCGTTTGAAAAAGTAACGATCGAAGAATGGATCCTTGAAAACTATCTACATCGTGCTTCGGCGGAGCCTCCTGCGATGGAGGGGATTATGGAGAGCTCATCGCCATCGGCGACCTCGGTATCCTGGCCTTCGAGGTAACGGATGTCCTCGTCGCCCTTGTAGACGTTGACGAACGAGCGCAGCTTGCCGTCACCCGTAAACAGATGCTGCTCGAGGTCGGGGTGCTCTGAGGCGAGGTTCCCGAGGGCCTCACCCGCCGTGGCGCCGCCGACTTCGACCTCGGTGTTACCGCCTGTGTACTGTCTCAAAGGGGTTGGGATCTTGACCTTGGGCATGTCTGAGTCTCCTTATCCTACGATTGGCTCTTCGTCGTAACCCGAGCGGTCGTCTCTGAGAGTCCACGAGCGCAAGTCTTCTATGTTCTCAGCGCCCAGCGAGGCTATCACGTAGGAGTAGCCAGGCCAGGCGTGCTCGCGGTCGTACTCGGAAGGTTCGGCTGGGTGGTCAGGGTGTGAATGGTAGAAGCCGAGCAGCCCCATGTCCTGCTCTTCGGCCAGCTCCTCGAACATCTTTACCTCCAGCGGCTCGATGAGAAAGCGGCGGCTGCGCTCCTCCTCGTGCGTGTTCTCGGCCCGCCACACGTCGACGACGACTTTGATACCGCCGCTGTCGATGCCGACCAGCGCACCGGCACACTCCTCAGGGTACGCCTCTTTGGCGTGGTCGTGGATCTGCCCCAGGTCCCCTGCGCCTATCTTGAGCGGCAACTTACTGCTCCCAGAAGCTCTCGGAGAGGTACTTGTCGGCCCCGTCGCAAAGGATGGTGACGACCGTCCCCGACTCTATCTCCCTCGCGACCCCGAGCGCCGTCTCGACCGCCGCGCCGGCCGAGAGGCCGATGAGGATTCCTTCCTCGCGCGCCACCCGCTTGACCATCTCGTAAGCGTCCTCGGTTCTCGTCGCCCGATTCTGGTCGGCGATGGTGGGGTCGTAGATGGCGGGCACCATGGCGCTCTCCATGTGCTTCATTCCTTCGAGGCCGTGGAAAGCCGAGTCGGGCTCGAAGGAGATGGCCTCTATCCTCGGGTTGTACTCCTTGAGACGGGTCGCCGTACCGACAAAAGTGCCGCTCGTGCCGAGCCCGGCGACGAAGTGCGTGACCTCGCCGTTCGTCTGCTCCCAGATCTCAGGCGCCGTCGATTCGTAGTGCGCGCGCGGGTTGGCGGGGTTGGAGTATTGGTCCGGATAGAAGTAGCGTTCGGGGTCCTCAGCGTAGAGCCTCCGCGCCTCACGGATGGCCCCGTCCGAGCCGTCGTCAGGGTCAGTAAGGACGAAGTCGACGCCGTAGGCGCGCAGGATCTTCTTTCGCTCATCGCTGGCGTTCTTCGGCATGCAGAGCTTCACCCTGTAGCCGAGCGCGGCGCCGATCCAGGCGTACGCTATCCCCGTGTTTCCGCTCGTCGCGTCGAGGATAGTCTTCTCAGGCGTCAAGGAGCCCGTCTTCTCACCGTCCCTGATCATCCACAGGGCAGGCCGGTCCTTGACCGATCCGCCAGGTGTGTACCACTCAGCCTTGCCGAGGATGTCGACGCCAGGGACCTCGGCCGAGATGCCAGGCAACTCCAGAAGTGGCGTGCCGCCGACAAGCTCCGTCACGTTTATCCCCGCTCGCGCATTAATCCGAGTGATCATGTCGGAATTGATTATACAGGGTGGAGGTTCAGCGTCCAGAGAAGCGAGGTTAGATACCTAACCAGCGTTATAGCCGAGAGGCAAGATAGGAGCCTCCCGGCTATGGTTGGTGCGTTGCAAAGGATTATACCTGAATCTCGAGGAGCGATTCTACGGTGAGAGCGCCAATTATCCCAAAGTCTCCAAAATCTCCGGCAGGGTGCGGCGACGGCAGGTGAAGATCGGGGTATCCAGTTCGGTATAGGAGCTGGCTTCGCTCTCCCTGAGCTCCATCATCAGGTCCTGGAATTTTTCGGGGGATTCAGCCTCGAAGGAGAGGATGAACTCGTAGTCGTCTATCCCGAAGCAGTAGCCCGTGTTGTTCTTTACGGGGTAGTGTCTGCGTCCGATCTGCATGTGCTCGTTCATCATGCGCTGGCGCTCTTCGATGGGCAACCCGTACCAAGCCCGCGTCTTGACGAAGGGATAGACGAAGAGGTACTCGCCTTCTCCTGGCACGATGTACGTGCGGTTCTCGAAACCTGGCGTATGCTCGCCGACGTAGATGGAGCGTCTGCTTAGGGCGAAGTACGAGTAGGAGATGCGCAGGTACTTCCCGAGGCCCGTCTTCAGAAGGGCCACGGTCATGCTCTCGAAGGCGTCGAGGTCGTAACCGATCCTCCACAACATAAAATCCGCGTCTGCGCGGAGGCCCATAAGCGAGAAAGTGCGCAAGAGCATCTCGCCAGAATGCGCCTCCGCAGCTTCCAGGAACTCCCGCTTGCCCCTGGCCCGCTCCTCGTCGGGGAGGCGCCGCCAGAGGGGATCCAACTCGAAGAACACGTAGTTTATGTACTGGGCCGGAAGCTTGTCTTCCCTGGTCTGTTGCCGACGTGGCGTTGTCTCGGTCAATTTCTCTCCCTTAGGTCGATCTTAGGCATCAGGTTTCAGCCGTCAGGTCTTTATGGCGTCGGCGCGCACGCGTTGTGGCATGTTGCTGCCCTTGCTCTCTGGCCCACCTGGTTCGGGTTACTTATTTCCTTTTCCTGAAGCCTGAAGCCCGTCGCCTGACACCTCCAAACCGAATTCGTTCTCGTAGAGTTCGGACACCCACGAGAGTTCCTCAGGGGTAAGGTCCGGTGTCTCCGAGGTCGCTGCGAACTCCTCTATCTGCTCCTTGCCGTAGATATTCGGGAGGGTGGAGACTACTTCGGGGGAGGCGAGGACGAACTTGAGGGCGGCCTGGCCGAGGGTACGCTCGCCGGATTCGGTGAGGAAGGAGAGTTGCTCCACCTTCTTTAGGCCTGCCGTAAGCCATTCTTTCGGGCGGTGGCGACGGTGGTCGTTCTTTGCGAAGGTCGTGTTCTCGTCGTAGTGACCTTCGAGCATCCCCGAGGAGTGGGGGACGCGTACGATCAGGGACGTGCCCGTCTCTCTGGCAGCCTCGATCAGGCCCCGGCCAGGGTCCTGTTCCAGGAGGTTGTAGATCATCTGCACGCCTTCTACCCTGCGCTCGCGCATCGCCCTTACGCCTTCTTCGAGCCACCCGATCTTGGGCCCGAGGGCGATGCCGTAGGCCCTGATCTTGCCCTCGCTCTGGAACTCTTCCATCAGGGCGAAGAGCTCATCATCCTCGACGGCATCCATCTTGGTGTTGTGCAGCTGGAGGAAGTCTATGTATTCCGTGTCGAGCCTCTTGAGGCTCTGCTCCAAGGCGAAGCGGATAAACCCTTCTGACCAGTCCTGCGGTCGCTCCTGCTGGCCGCGCCTGGCCGTATGGTTGTAGAAGTCGTAGCCGATCTTCGTCGAGATCACCACCTCGTCGCGCACGTGCCCGAAAGCATCTGCGAGGAGCGTCTCTCCTTTACCCGAGCCGTACGTGTCTGCGGTGTCGAAGTAGTTGATGCCCCACTCGCGGGCCTCACATAAGAGCCTTACGGACCTCTCGTCGTCCACCTCCCCCCACCAACCGGTCGAGACCGTCCACACTCCGAAGCCGACCTCGGAGACCACTATATCGGTGCCGCCCAGCGTACGATATTTCATCTTCCGCTCCCTGTTCGTGTTCGAATCTTGGATCAGGCTCCATTGATTTACTACATTCTAGCGTCGGACGCTGTTGACTTTCTATCACTCCGCGCGGGTCTATAATCTTCCGATGCTGGAGAAGGCTCTGGATCTCACGCCGTGATCGCCCGCTACGCAGGCGGGGAGAGCGGGGCGCGGAGGGTGGCCCGCGCCGGTTCTGTGGTGGTGGTTGTCGACGCCTTCAGGGCGAGCACGACCATAGCCGTACTCGTCTCGAAGGGCGCAAGGGTAGTGCCCGTCGCTTCTGTAGACGAGGCCGCGTCTGCCGAGACGGACTTCCGTATCGGGGAGCGGGGCAGCGCGAAGGTGACAGGCTTCGACTTCGGTAACTCGCCTACGGAGATCCTGGGTTCGGAGATACCGCCCGGCTCCACGGTCGCCCTCTCGACCACGAACGGGACCCGCGTCGTGGAGGCCGCCCGCGGCGCGAGCACCATCCTGACCGGTGCTTTCGTCAACGCCGGCATCCTTTCTGAGGAGCTGGCCGACGAGACGAACTACGACTGCGACGTGGTGGTGGTCGGGTGCGGTTGGGAGGGTCGCCGCGCCTCCGAGGACGAGGCCGCGTCGGGCGCCATCCTCCACCGGCTGAGGTCTCGCGGTGCGGAACTGGACGGGCGGGCCAGGCGCGTCGTCGAAGGTTATCTGTCTCGCTCCGTGAGGGCGCTGCGGAACAACAGTGCCGCGCGGAGGCTGAAACGTCTCGGGTACGAGGGGGACCTGGAGTACTGCCTCGCTGAGGACACGGTGCCCGTCGTTCCGCGCCTCGTCGGCGATACCTTCGTCGGGTAGGTGGCAGTGTCCTGGCGGACCCGCTAATCTTCGGCCCAGGGGCCAACACAAAAAGCCGAGATTTCTTCTTGACAAGGGGATGGCGCGCCATTACCCTGGAGTCAGCGAAGGCGGATCAAATGTTACAAGCTCCGTCGAATCCGCGACGGGAAGGAGGTGAGTAGACACGTGACTATGACTATCACCCACGAGAAGACCCGCGAGGTCACCCGCGAGGACGTGGACCGGGCCATAGACGTCATCGAGCGTCACCTCGAGAAGGAGGCCAGGACCCGCAACCTGCTGGACGAGCAGGCGATCATGCGCCCCAAGGACCTGTGCAAGCAGCAGGGACTGGATATGGTTGCCGAGTTGCGCGGCATGATGTAGGTACGCGCGAATAGCAAGGGCCCATGAAGGGGGATGCACAGTAAAAACCCCTGAGTCTCTCATGGAGACATTCGAGGGCTGTCCATCCCCCTTCACGAGGCTGGCTGAGGGCCGGAGAGATCCGGCCCTCTTTTTGTTAGCTGTCAGCAATTCAGCACGCCGCCTCCCTCCGATCTGCGGCTCTCAGCCTTCGGCAGGAGGCGACGTCGGCAAACCGGGCGCAGAACTCAAGCTGCGTAGCGCCTGACTGGCTCACGAAGCTCCCGAGCTAGATCTGAAAGGGGTGTCGCGGTCACCAAATGGGCTACAGTACGGCGCAGTAGGTAAATTCTGCGGACTTCGCCTCGGGCTAGTTCTCCGAAGTTCGAGGGTGAACTCCGTATACCATGTCGGTGCGGCTATTGGTCCCCAGGTTCTTGCTCTAGTATCTCCTGATGATTTCGCCTTGTTGCCCATTAATGGTGTCGTCTCCCTTCATGCCGCAGATGACGCCGTTTCCAGAGGTGCCGTCGATGAGGTCGGCACCGGGAGTACCGGTCATGGTGCATTGGCGCAACACCGCAACCTTGCCCGGTGCGGAGAGGTTCTCCGCGACCGCCAAGTCCGCCCTGCCGTCCCTGCCCAGGTCCGCGGCGGCTAGGTAGCCGAACTCACTTCGAAAGCTCGTCTGCTCCCCGAAGGTGCCATAGCCTCTGCCCAAGAGTATCCAAACGTGGCGCTTCCCTATCGGTGACTCCAGGCGGTGGCGGTCGTGCCCGCAAGGTCTGGCTTGCCAGCGCCATCGAAGTCCGCACTGGTTATGCTGTGGGCACCGCTTACATCCCCGTAGTTGGTCGGCGCTCCAAACTGCGAGGCTCATCTTCTTTTCGCCAATAGCGAGAACTTTATCTGGGGCGATGCGATCATAAAGAGCAGCTGAGAAAGGAAAGATTATGCCCGACAACCCTACAGAAAATCCCCCTGGGCGTGAGGGAGAAAACTACGACGAGGCGATGAGCGAGGACCTCCTCGACGAAGAAGAGCTCGATCCCGAAGAGGCAGAGCGGCGTATCACGCAGTTCATAACGTCCGCTGATAAGCTCCCCGGTCCTCCCGTTGAGGAGCTCGCGGAGCGGGTCACTGCACTCATGCGAACAGCATTGCGCGACCTCGAGACGATCATGGACGGTAAGCCCCACAACAAGGTACTCGCCACGCAACTCTTGCTGGGTCAGCGAGCTCGCGGTTTGCAGCAGCACGACCCAGAACAGTGGCACCTCTACGCGGCCAGCACGCTACTGAGTGGGATTGTTGTGCGCGGCGCTGAAAGCTGAACAAGATTCAAGATTCCGCATACCTATCCAACGCCCCGAATGTAGTGTTGCCTAGAATGCGTCGGGCTGGAGGAAGGGTGTTCAACCCGGCCCGATGGACACGACTTATATAGGATGCTGGATACGAACTTCAAAGGATCTCCCCTTTCCGGGCATTTTGGCTAATAGGGTCCTGGGGCTGCAATAACGTCGAGTTTATGCAGCTCCAGCGATCTACTCCAGCCCTCCTTTCCCCGGAGAGGATCCTATTTACCTACGCACAAGTGGTGTTTTCCGTATGCCGAGATACGAAAAGCGCTACGATTGGGGCTCACATACCAAACGCTTTTTCGGACACGGGCCGACTCCTTTCTTCCTAACAGTTCCTTAGAGGATCTACTTAGAGGGATGGCAATCAAGTGCGTTTCTCGTAGAAGGGAAGGAGCGCAGAGCTTATGCCGATGTCGCTCAAAGAAGAAATAGGGCTGCTTTCGATGGTAGATATCCTTGGTCCTCTATATGAAGAGGAGATGGAGAACCTGGCCAAGATGACCCTTGATACCTTCCTGGAGCAAGGCGATGTCCTCTATGGCCCCGAGGACGGCACAGAGAGGTTATTTATCTTCAAGGAGGGTAAGGTCCAACTCTACGAGATAGGCGAAAGCGGAGATGAGATCACCCTCTCTGTTGTGGAGGATGGCAACGTCTTTGGGGAGATGGCCTTAACAGGGCAGAGTCTCAAAGGTCTCTACGTGAGGGCCCTCACTCCCACGATCGTGGTCTCTTTGAGGCGCGAGGAGCTAGAGAGGCTGATCATGATCATATAGTTAGTACTATCACCTTCGCGAGGCAGGCCAAACGTCCTCTGTAGCCACTAATTGGGCGATCGGCTAGATGTAGCGCTGTATGCGCTGACCATCCCCAAAGTGAGCGAACCTCCGAGAACTCTCTCAAGGATAAGTTCGCCTTGCCCCATCGCCCCGGCCGAGACGACATAGGACCGCCGGCGGGGTGTAGCGAAATAAGGGCCCGGTAACAGTGTGGTCGAAGCCCCGAAAGCCCCACCCCGATTGGCCAGGTCGACGGCGAGGGAATGCCCATATCGTCGGGTATTAGATTCCGGGAGCGGCTTTAGGCGTTTGGGGTAGGGCAGAGCGAGGGGCCGCGACCCGTAGAGGATCCCTGCCCTGCTCAGTGCGTTACCGCTAGGGTCTAAGGATCTAATCCTAGTACGTCGAACGCCTCCTCTACCGAGCGCATCTCATCCTCTGAAAGCCGCCCACTCGTCCTAAAGGGATGAATATCCAACACGGCATAGGAGAAGACCGTGTTCCAGGCGGCTTCGCTAAGCACGATGTTGTGCTCAGAAAGCACCCTTTTGATGTGCCGCTCCTGTTCTTCGAGTATCGTGTCTGTCTCTTTGTCCCCCTCTTCTTCGCTGTAGTGAAACTCCTCAACCCGGACGATAAACACCTTAGGATCCCCGAGGAGGATCCCAGTGGATATCAGGAAGGCATTGTCCAGATCCTCGTCTAGCTCCGCTGGCGTGGGGAAGACTTCGAACTCACCCACCTCCATCGCCTGGGCGAACAACTCGTTTCGAACGTAGCTCTCGTCCATCTCTCTCCCCTCAGTCAAAGGCCGGAACACCCCACTGAAGCCAGGATACCCCAGCCCGGTCGGTACGTGATGCTATTTCGTTCTCGAGCGGAGTATCTCGCTGGACTAGCAGCCGGGGTGGTGTTCGTGCTCTCGGGCATCCTCATCTTCATGGCACCGCCGCAGTGGATTCCCAGTTCCTCTAAAGACTACCTGCTCGAGGTCGTCGTAGTCGTGGCCTTCGTGCTAACGCTCATCGCCATGGCGGGCCTGCATGCTGTGTAAAGACACAGCGGGCGCAACAGGCTACTCGCGGCGGCGGGCTCATTTCTAACCTTCGTCGGCTACGCCATCGTGTTGGTGAGCACGCACCTCGTCGTACTGGCGGGAGGTGAGCCTATCCTCAGCGTTCGCCTCGTGGGCGGGTTGTTGGTGCTCGTCGGCTCGATACTGTTGGGAGCCATGACCATCCGGGCACGGGTGTTGCCGTGGTGCGGCGTGCTGCTCAGTCGAATATCTTCTGGGCGACGTCTTGGAGAACGTCGATGCGGGCAGTGAGAACATAGTGTTCGCGATAGTCTTGGGATTGATGGGCTACGCGCTCTTGTCGCGAAGGGGGACGGTAGCAGAGCAACCCTCCCGCCTGAGCTGAACTTCCGAGAACTACCCTTCCACGCGCTCGGGTGAACAAACGCGAAGCGGTAGGGGAACGGATACGCGATCGCACATAGCGAGCCTCACGGGGTATTGTCGAGCGCTACCTAACCGAACGCTTAGTGACCATATTCTTGCCGAACTACAGACACAGGGGAGCTCGGGTTTCGTGCGATGCTCACGCAAATCGGCACGCGGCGAGTACAATCGGCCAGAGCTTAGAAGAAGGAGGAACGGCGCGGGCGGATTCCGCTAGAATCCGAGTCCCGCCCCACACCGCATGAATGGCTCAGCAGTTAGGGGGCAACGACTCGTGTCCGGCAAACGTATAGACGATTTGGCGGACCTCACCGTACATGGCATCTGGGTAGCGCAGCTCAGCGGCGAGTTCGCCCCAGGCGACGTCGTAGAAGATGTGGTCGTTCGAGCGGTGGGGGTGTTGGCGGGGAAGGGATATTGGACGTGGATGTTCCAGGCAGCAACAGAGGAACTCACGTCCTGGCAGGATCCGCAGGGGGATTACTGGGTAGTGGATCCCGACAACGGATGCATTTGGGAGTGGGGCACGATATAGGGCTCGCTGCCCGATGGCAGCCCCACTCCGATTGCTCAACTTCTGAGAGGCCTGAGAAAGCGAACTCTATCCACCGAACGTCAGCTAATCGGCCTTCTCGGAAGTCCACATCCGTATAGCCCCGGTCCAGCACCCATGAGCGTACCTGACTCAGATCTTCTCCCGAAGGTTATTGTCGCTTCTTCCTCATAATACCGAGCGGATGGGCGCTGCAGAGTACAGCAACCCTGGGCCAAACGGACCGGGGCTATGTCCTTCGTTAGCGAACATCGCCTCCAGGGTATTCTCGGAAGCTAGCTAGTACCCTCTCTCTGTGTGCTGTAGCGAAGCAAATCTCCTACCGCAGAGCTAGCTGATACTCCGCTTGCCTCAAGCGGAACTCGTGTCCCACCAATACCAGAGCTTGCTCGATCGGCGTCTGCGAGCGGCGTAGCTGGCAGTAGTGCTTTATGAACTGTGCACAGTCCTGAGTGCCAGCAAGCATCTGTATGGCTTGCTCGTCTGTTGAGGGTGCCTCTACCCTCTCAGAAGTACGGGTTGTGGGGTTGTACCAGTACATCTTTTGTGTCCTCCTTTCCCAAAGGACGATGTCTCTAATGTTCCTGGTGCTACGAGTGCCAAAACACTTGCCGAGTTTCGGAGTTTCTTTTGATCGTTGCTATTACCCTTGTTGGAGCGCTAAGGTGAGTTCCGCGAACTTCGCCTTGACGGAGTTCTCGGAGGTTCGTCCATAATAGTAACCGGAGCCCCCAGGACGAATAAGGGCTCCGGCCTGGTGAACATCCCAAGCGTAACGTGCTCAGGTGACTTGGATGGCCCGCTTGCCCTGGGTGTGCGCAGTGGCGAGCGCCTCCAGTGCCTCCCCGGCCTGATCGAAACCATAGGTGTGCTGGATGGGCACCCTGAGGATGCCGGCCTCCAGCAGTCGACCTAAGCGCTCCGCCGTCACCGCGGGCTTGAGGATCGGGGAGCTTCTGGGCCTACGCTGGCAGGATGTGGACCTCGAGGCCAGTGGAGCTACGTTGCGTGTCCGGCGCACCAAGTCAACCGCCAAGAGTGGCCCCGTCTTCACCACGCCCAAGAACGGCAAGGGACGTTCCATAAGCCTCACACGGCGCGCTATCGAGGCGCTAAAGGCCCACAGAGCTGCGCAGAACGCCGAACGTCTGAAGGCGGGGAGTCTCTGGCAGGATAACGGACTCGTCTTCTGCACCCACGGCGGGAGACCCCTGGACTCCCACAACGTAGCCAGGACCTCGTTCAAGCCACTCCTCGAGAGGGCCGAGTTGCCGAACATCCGCTTCCACGATCTCCGGCACACCTGCGCCACGCTGCTACTCTCTCGCGGCCACCATCCAAAACTCGTCCAAGTGCTTCTTGGCCACGCTTCCGTAGCCCTTACCCTTGGCCGCTACTCCCATGTCCTGCCCGGCATGGGGGACCAGACCGCCGCCGCGATGGAAGCGGCGCTGTCCTAAGACATGCTGAGGATTATGGGTTAACTTCAATCGCGACTCGGAGGCTCCTTCAGAAAGTCGGGCGCGGTACTTAAGCCGCACCGCGCCTGACTGGCTTTTGAAGCTTCCAAGATAGAACTGGAACTGGTGTAGCGGTCTCAAAACGGTCTACAGTACTGCGCGGTAGGTATATTCTCAGAAGTTGAACTTCGTCTTTACGGCGTTCTCGGAAGTTCGCATGTTACGGGGCCTTTCGCTTACAGCGTTCGCTTGCGGCGCACGGCGTCTGTGGTGGCGTAGACTGGGGTTTGTGGCTAACAGATAGCGAGCAGAGGGAGAACCACCATCGAGGCTCAAGCTAGGAGCGACGGGCTACGGCTACTACAGCGGATTGTGATGACGTTGACCCGTATGCACGCCACAGGCACATGCCTCGCTGCGATTATGCCTTCATATACGGCTCCAAATCAAGTTAGCCAGACGACTACCAATCTGCCCTATGATGGGGGGCAGATAGGACGGCTGCGAGATGCTGCGCAACCCTTCCTAAGCTAAGATGTTCCTGACAAGCAGGAGGAGGTACGTCCATGGCTACCAAAGCCGGCGTCGGTATGAGCTACCACCATAATCCCAACGTAGCAGGTCGTGAGGCCGCCGAGCAGGCACTACAGAAGGCGGGGGTCAGCAAACCGGACTTCGTTTTCGTGTTCGGCTCTATCGGATACGACCAGCACTCCTTGTTGCGTGCGGTCCGCGAGACTACCGGAGAGGCACCCCTCTCTGGCTGTTCGGCGGAGGGCACGATAAATGGAGACGACGCAGATGAATCCAACTTCTCTGTGGTGGTTACGGCTATCTCTTCGGAGCAGTTGCGATGGCGCAACGGATTAATGACGGGACTTAGTGCCGACCCGCGGGCCGTCGGGAAGCGGGTAGCCAAGGACTTGTTGCCCTACCGTTCTGCTGACACCATTGGCCTGTTCGTCTTCCCGGACGGGCGTGTAGACAACCTCTATGACTTCTTTGCGGGGCTGGAAGATAATCTCCCGAGCGAGCGGTTCCTCCCACTGTGGGGCGGGGGCGCTAACACCAGCTTCAACGTGGAGGGGCCAACCTATCAATATTGCGACGACGAAGTCATCTCGGATGGTCTCTCCTACGCGCTGCTCTCGGGCGAGGCGCACGCTGCCTGGGCCATCAGCCACACCTTGATACCGATAGGTGGCGAGCGCATAGTGACGCGCTCCCAAGGAAACGTCATCTACGAGATAGACGAGAAACCGGCCACAGAAGTACTCAAGGAGTATCTACCAGAGGGTGCCCTCGTTGAGGATCGTGACTGGATGCGTTACGCTATATCGCTTGCCCTCTGTTTCAGAGCCCCCAGCTACATGAAAGACGAGGAGTACGTTTGTCGAGGCTACCCTGCAGTTAGGATGGCCGACGGCTCCATTATCTTACAAACCGAAGTGCCAGAAGGAACGAGTATCTGGTTCTCGACCCGAGACAAGGAGAAACTCGCCACTGGGCTTGATCGGATGGCCGCTCAGATCAAGGACCAACTTGAGGGTGAGAAACCCAAACTCGTCTTTCAGTTCGAGTGTGCCACCAGAGGCAAGATGATGCTCCGCGATCAGGAGAAGTTGCAGTTTCTAAGGCAGTTTCGGCAATCTGTTGGCGCGGACGTGCCATGGGCAGGTTACTACACTTGGGGAGAGATCGGTCCGGTAGAGGAGCACAACCTTGGTCATCTGTACACATCGATTGTCCTTGCCCTGAGTTGACAATGGAAGGGTCCATGCTCTGGCGAGGTGTTTGACGGAGGAGAGGCTTACCCCGAACAGATAGGTGGCCTCACTCTGTTGCATTCCTTGGCCCACGGCCCCGACTTCTCTGTTGGGAAGTAAGCGTTCATGAATCCGTAATGTCCTGTGGTTCAATGCTGCTGCAAGAGGCAGTCAGGAGTGGGTCAACTTCATTGACTACCGCTATAACGGTGGTTTGTTGGAGTGGGATATGTGGGCTAGGATCGATCGAAATAGGCTCGCTGGGCCCCATAAATATGCTTCCATTCGACCCCAAATTTGGCTTTCCCGAGTCGCGATTGGGCCTCCTCCCCGACATCAACAAACCACCGATAAGGACCATCAACGACACCCAAGCTCACGGCCAAGAGGGGGCAAGGGCTGACCCAACCAGAGCGGCACACGAGGCGGGCCTAGATGTCGGCTCCGAGCGTTACCAAGGTGCGATGGCTTACCTCATCGAGCAGGCAGCGTTGCTAGCAGACGAGCACACGGCCTTCGATGTTGG
>DATDKO010000339.1:0-2273 GCA_036519935.1 Rubrobacter sp.
GGAGATGGTGATGCCGGGGGACAACACGGTAATGAACGTGGAGTTGATCTCTCCTATTGCGATGGATGAGGGGTTGAACTTTGCCATCCGAGAGGGAGGCAGGACTGTAGGAGCAGGCGTCGTAACAGAGATAGTGGAGTAGCCTGTGGCCGTCTCGAAGATAAGGATAAAGCTAAAAGCCTACGACCACGAGGTCATAGACAAGACCGCCCGCTCGATAGTCGAGACGGCGGAGCGGACGGGGGCCTTCGTGTTCGGCCCTATCCCGCTGCCGACCAAGCGCAGCAGGTACACGGTGATCCGGGGCCCTTACAGGCACAAAGACTCCCGTGAGCACTTCAAGCTGCACACGCACAAGCGTCTCATAGACATCCAGCAGCCCACGCCGCGCACGGTCGACTCGCTGCAGCGGCTCGACCTGCCCGCCGGCGTGAACATAGAGATAAAGGCCACGTAGGGTTATGGCAACCGCAGTATTCGGACGCAAGAAGCAGATGACCCAGGCCTTCCAGGATGACGGCACGCTCGTAGGCGTAACGGTAATCGAGGTCGAGCCCAACCTGATCACGGCGGTCCGCACCGCCGAGGAGGACGGCTACACGGCCGTACAGGTGGGCTTCGGGGCAGCCAAGTCCAGCCGGGTCGACAAGGCCAGGGCTGGTACGTTCGCCAAACTCGATACGCCCCCGCGCAGGTATCTGAAGGAGTTGCGGGACGTGAGCGGCGAGGTGGGCGAGAGCATCGGCGTGGATGCCTTCGAGGTGGGCGACAGGGTCCACGTCAGCGCCACTTCCAAAGGCAAGGGTTTCCAGGGGACCATCAAGCGCCACGGTTTCGCCCGGGGCCCGATGAGCCACGGCTCGCACAACATCAGGCAGCCAGGCTCCGTAGGGGCGTCCGCTGACCCGGCCAGGATCTTCAAGGGACAGAAGATGCCGGGCCAGATGGGCAACCAGACGGCCACGGTGCGCAACATCGAGGTCGTCGCCGTGGACCCCGACAAAAACGAGCTCTGGGTGCGCGGCGGTGTGCCTGGCGGCAAGAACGCCGTCGTAAGGATCCGGAAGGTGGGTGATTAGGATGGCCAAGGCACAGGTTTTCGACGCCCGCAGCGGCGACACGTCCTCGCTCGACCTCGAAGGTCCGCGCTTCACGACCGAGCCGAACGAACACGTCATCCACAGGGCCGTCGTCGCGGAGCTCGACTCCAGGCGGCGTTACACGGCCTCGACCAAAGGACGGAGTGAGATCCGGGGCTCAGGAGCCAAGCTATACCGTCAGAAGGGCACGGGGCGCGCCCGCGCCGGCGACGCCAAGTCGCCTATTCGCCAGGGCGGCGGCACCTGGGGCGGCCCGAAGGCCAAGCCCGCGCGTTACGGAAAGCGGATTAACCGCAAAGAAGCCGGCGCCGCGTTCGACGGGGCGCTCTCGGCGAAGGCGCAGGACGGTGAGCTGTACGTGCTCGACTCCCTGGCCTTCGACGCGCCCTCCACAAAGCAGGCCAGGGATCTTCTGTCCAGGATGGAACTGGAGGGGCCCGTGCTCGTCGTTCTGACCGAAAGCGACGCGAACGCGGCACTCTCTTTCAGGAACCTGCCCAGGGTCAGCGTGGTAGGTCCCCACGAGTATGGGGTCTACGAGCTGCTCAGGGCGCGGGAGGTAGTCTTCTCGCGGGCAGCCTACTCCAGGCTATCCGGAAAGGAGAGCTAGATGGACCCGCATCAGGTCATAATCAGGCCGGTCATCTCCGAGAAGAGCTACAACCTCATCGAGACCGAGAGGCAGTACACCTTCCACGTGGACCGGCGGGCGAACAAGAACCAGATAAAGCGGGCCGTAGAGGGCGCTTTCGATGTGAGCGTCCAGAAGGTGAACACGGTCAACGTAAAAAGCAAGCCCAAGCGCCAGGGCTTCACCAGGGGCAGGACGCCGACCTGGAAGAAGGCCGTCGTCAAGCTGGCCGAGGGCGAGCGCATAGAGCTATTCGAGGGGGTCTAGTATGCCTGCGAGACGTTACAGGCCGACCAGCGCGGGCCGCAGGAACTCCTCGGTTCTGACGCGCGACTCGGTCACGAAGAACGATCCCGAGAAGAACTTGACCGCCAAGTTGCACAAGACGGGCGGGCGCAACAACCACGGCCGCATAACCACCCGCCACATCGGCGGTGGCCACAAGCGGCGCTACCGTCTCATAGACTTCAAGCGGCGCAAGGACGGCGTACCCGCGACGGACGCTGCGATAGAGTACGATCCCAACCGCTCCGCGAACATAG
>DATDKO010000340.1:0-5729 GCA_036519935.1 Rubrobacter sp.
AGACCGTTATGACCCCCGATGCCGTGAAGGACCCTCGAAGCAGAGGAGATTCCCGCTAATGTTCGAACGTTTCACGGAGCGGGCCCGCAAGGTCGTGGTGCTCGCACAGGATGAGGCCCGTCATTTCAACCACAACTACATAGGTACCGAGCACCTGCTCCTCGGCCTCCTTCGCGAGGACGAGGGCGTCGCAGCCCAGGCGCTTTACTCTCTGAACGTGGCCCTCGACGAGGTGCGCGAACAGGTCGAGAGCATCGTCGGCTACGGCGAGGAAGGCACGGGCGCGCAGGCGCCATTCACGCCGCGCTCCAAGAAAGTGCTCGAGCTCGCGCTCAGAGAGGCTTTGCAACTAGGCCACAACTACATCGGCACCGAGCACATCCTTCTTGGCCTGGTCAGGGAGAGCGAGGGCGTCGCAGCCAGGGTTCTCTCCAACCTCGACGTCGACCCTGACAAGGTTAGGCGGGAGGTCGTCAGGAGGCTCGGCGGCGGCCGCAGCCGCAGCCGCGGGGGGGGCGAGGCCGGTGGCGGGCGCGGGGTCGAGGCCAAGCGGCCCAAGACCCGGCAGCTCGACCAGTACGGCAGGAACCTCACGGCCTACGCCGAGGAGGACAAACTCGACCCCGTCATCGGCAGGAGCCAGGAGATAGCGAGGATCATGCAGATCCTCGTCAGGCGCACCAAGAACAACCCCGTCATTATCGGTGAGCCTGGCGTCGGCAAGACCGCCATCGTCGAAGGGCTGGCCGAGGAGATCGCTGAGGGTAAGGTACCCGAGATCCTCGGGGACAAAGAGGTCTACACGCTCGACCTCGGCGCCCTCGTCGCCGGCTCCAAGTACCGCGGCGAGTTCGAGGAGCGCCTCAAGAAGATAATGAAGGAGATAACAGACCACGGCGACATCATCCTGTTTATAGATGAGATCCACAATCTGGTCGGAGCGGGAGCCGCTGAGGGCGCCATAGACGCCGCCTCCATCCTCAAACCTGCGCTGGCGCGGGGTGAGATCCAGGTCATCGGCGCGACGACGATAGACGAGTACCGTAAGTACGTCGAGAAGGACAAGGCACTGGAGCGGCGGTTCCAGACCATCCAGGTCGGCGAGCCTTCGGTCGAGGAGACGGAGCTCATCCTCAAGGGCCTGCGCGAGAAGTACGAGGCGCACCACAACATAGATATAACGGATGAGGCGCTCAAGGCCGCCTCGCAACTCGGCGACCGCTACATCGCGGACCGCTTCCTGCCTGACAAGGCCATCGACCTCGTCGATGAAGCGGCATCCAAGATGAGGATAAAGACCATGTCCTCGCCGCCCTATTACAAGGAGATAGACGAGGAACTCGCCGCGGTGCGCTCCGAGAAGGAGGCCGCCATCGACGGCCAGGAGTTCGAGAAGGCCGCGCGCTTCCGCGACTCCGAACGCAAGCTCGTCGCCCAGCGCCGCGAGCTCGAGAAGGCCTGGCGTGAGGGTAAGATCGAGGAGAAACGCGTCTCCATCGGTGAGAACGAGATCGCCGAGATCGTCTCCATGTGGACCGGCATCCCGGTCAAGAAGATGACCGAGGAGGAGTCAGCGAGGCTCCTGCAGATGGAGGACGCCCTGCACGGGCGCATCGTCGGGCAGAACGAGGCCATAAAGGCCGTCTCCCGCTCCATAAGGCGTACCTTCGCAGGTATAAAAGACCCGAACCGCCCGAGCGGCTCGTTCGTCTTCCTCGGTCCTACCGGAGTCGGCAAGACCGAGCTCGCAAGGACCCTGGCCGAATACCTCTTCGGCAACCAGGACGCCATGATCCGGCTCGACATGTCCGAGTACATGGAGCGCCACACGGTGAGCCGCCTCGTCGGTTCGCCTCCTGGCTACGTCGGCTACGACGAGGGCGGACAGCTCACAGAGCAGGTGCGGCGTCGCCCTTACAGCGTCGTTCTCTTCGACGAGATCGAGAAGGCCCACCCTGATGTCTTCAACATCATGTTGCAGATACTGGAGGACGGACAGCTCACAGACGCGCAGGGCCGCACCGTGGACTTCAAGAACGTCGTCCTCATCATGACCTCCAACGTCGGGGCGCAGACGATCAACAAGACCAAGTCATTGGGCTTCGGCTCCGACGACGCCGGTCTCTCCTACAAGGAGATGAAAGGCAGGGTCACGAGCGAGTTGCGCAAGATCTTCCGTCCCGAGCTCCTCAACAGGATCGACGAGATCATCGTCTTCCACAAGCTCGAGCGCGAGGACATGCGCCACATCATCGAGATCCAGATAAAGCGCCTCCGCCAGCAGCTCGTCGAGCGCGACGTGACGATCGAGTTCACCGACGAGGCCCTGAACAAGCTCGCCGATGAGGGCTACGACCCCGCCTTCGGGGCGCGCCCCTTGAAGCGTGTGCTGCAGCGCATGATCGAAGACCCCATGAGCGAGATGATCCTGCGCGGCGAGGTCCCCAACGGCTCCAAGGTCATAATAGAGCCCAACGACAAGTCCTCAGAAGAGATAAACGAGGAAGAGTCAATTGTAGACATCAAGGTCACCCAGCCCAAGGAGATCGTCAAGGTAGAATCTGAGTAAGGAAAACCAAACAACCGCACACACGAGCCGGGGCGCCTATGGCGTCCCGGCTTTTCCGTTCTGTGACAGCGTAGAGTCGTGATCTCTTGTCGAAAACAGGGTCGAGCTAGTCGACCACATCGAGATCACACCCGGAATCGCGGGCGGTGGCCAGAGGCGTGGGCTGTTGGCGGTCGTCGGCTGCTCTCTGGGCATAGCCCCGCACATGCTGGCGGCTATGCTCGGCCTCTCCGGGATCATGCAGGCCGGGTCGTGTTCGAGGCGATGGGCGGGGGTTGCCTACCTCGTCTTCATGGGCGCGTCGATGATCCGCGACGACCGTCACGCGACGGAGACCGCCGACTTCCCTGAATCCTCTTGGCTGGTTGTAGGATCGTGAGGCACTCACGGGCGCAAAAACGCTGCTGTGCTTCAGGTTTCGGGCGGATGACTCTCGAACCAGAGGGCGATCTCCACGTCTGCCTCGGCTACGCTCACAGCGAAGTCCTACAACCCCTGTTGCCCCGCTTCTATATCATGGCCGGTTCATCATGGCCTGGTCGTATTTCTTCGTAAACCGGGCCATGAACTGCACGGCGTCTACTGAGGGCCCGGGTGCCGAATCCTCAACATCCGCCGCGTGTACATCATCCAGACCTCCCGGGTATTACTGATATAACGAAGCATAATTCCTTATCCCTCTGGACGGTACTGATCTCTTGTTTGCTGTACTTTTTCGCCGATCCAGTACAATCGGATTGTGGCCACGAAGACGCTCTACACCTGCTCTAACTGCGGACACTCAGAGCCCAAGTGGCTCGGACGTTGCCCTGACTGCGGGGAGTGGAGCACCTTTGTGGAGGAGGTGCGCCAGAGCAAGAAGGTAGTCGGTTTCGCCGAGCGGGCGACGAGGCAGAAGGGGCGAGTCGCAGGTAGGACGCTGGCCCTTAGCGAGGTGCCCGTCGTGGAGGGCGGGGGCAGGATGGACGCCGGAGTAGGGGAGCTGAACAGGGTCCTCGGAGGGGGGATCGTCCCAGGTTCGATGGTCCTCGTAGGGGGAGAACCCGGCGTCGGCAAGAGCACTCTCCTTCTTCAAGTCATGGGACACCTGGGGGAAGGCTGCCTTATGGTCTCAGGCGAGGAGTCGCCCCGGCAGGTTGCCCTGAGTGCCCGCCGGCTCGGGGTCGAAGGGCGGGGCTTCAGAGTTCTCTCCGAGACGGACGTGGACATCATCGAGGCGACTATTCTCGAAGAGCGGCCGATGGCGGTGGTCGTGGATTCGATCCAGACGCTCTACTCGCCCGAGCTCTCGGGAGCGCCAGGCGGAGTCGGGCAGGTTCGCGAGTGCGCGGCTAGGCTCATGCGGCTCGCAAAGAGCGAGGGCATCGCTTTGGTCCTCGTGGGGCACGTGACGAAAGAGGGGTCCATAGCAGGACCGCGCGTACTGGAGCACATGGTCGACACGGTGCTGCAGTTCGAGGGTGATCGGTTCCAGAGCTTTCGGATCCTGCGGGCCCTGAAGAACCGCTTCGGGTCGACGAACGAGGTCGGGGTCTTCGAGATGACGGACCGCGGGATGGTCGAGGTCGAAGACCCTTCTGCGTTTTTCCTCTCGAAGAGGGAGGAGGAAGTGCCGCCAGGTGTCGTCACGGTCTGCCTTCTGGAAGGGACGCGGCCGATGCTCGTCGAGATAGAGAGCCTGGTCGCACCGAGCCCGCTCGCCAACCCGCGGCGCATAGCCAACGGCGTGGATACGGGGCGGGTCAACATGCTATGCGCGGTGTTGAGCAGGAGGGCGGACCTCGCGCTTCAGGATCAGGACGTGTACGTCAACGTCACCGGGGGTGTGCGGGTCGAGGAGCCGGCGGCCGATCTCGGGGTCGCGCTCGCCATCGCTTCGGCGATGCGCGACAGACCTGTGGGCAAGGGTACTGCCTGTTTCGGCGAGGTCGGGCTCACGGGGGACGTGCGCTACGTCTCAGGCGCCCCGCGCCGGACCTCCGAGATGGCCAAGATGGGCTTCAGCCGTATAATCAGGCCGGAAGGTACCTCAGATGGCCCGGCTCAGGCCGATGGCAGGACCCGTAGGGAGGCGAGCGTCGTGGAGGTAAGCACCTTAGAGGAAGCCGTGGCGGTGGCGCTCCTTTGAGTCCTCAGCGGCGACATTTGCCTGCGGAGTTGGCCCGCGCCCTCGATCTTGTGGCCCCTGGCACGGATCTCAGGGAGGCCATAGAGAACGTTATGAGGGCGCACAACGGGGCCCTGATCGTTCTCGACGATCCCGAGAAGCTCGAAAGCCTAGGCATCATCTCGGGCGGGATGAAGGTCGAGGTGGAGTTCGCGCCGATGCGCCTCTACGAGCTGGCGAAGATGGACGGCGCGATCGTAGTCTCGCCCGATATCTTCGCCATTCACTACGCGAACGTACAGCTCAGTCCGGACCCCTCCCTCGAGTCTGAGGAGACCGGAATGCGCCACCTGGCGGCGCACCGCACGGCGCAGCAGACGGGCAGCCTCGTCATAGCGGTCTCCGAGCGAAGGAGGGTGGTGAGCCTCTACCAGGGCTCCTACGGGCCGCTCGTTCTGGAGGATATCGGGGTAGTGCTATCCAAGGCGAACTCGGCTATCGCGACGCTCGAGAAGTACACCAGGAGGCTGAGGGAGGAGGCGCGGGCCCTGACCGTTCACGAGTACGACGGGGCAGTGACGCTGCGGGAGGTCGTTGGCGCCGTCGGAACCTTCGAGTACTCGGCCAGGATCGCCGAGGAGATAGAGGCTTACGTGAGGGAGCTTGGCAGCGAGGGCCGGCTGGTCGAGATGCAGCTCGAGCAGGCATTCCACAGCGTTCCCGAGCAATACGAAGCCTTGCTCAGAGACTACGTCGCTGAAGAGGCGGACTACAAGAGCGTCAGCGAGGAGCTGAGGACTCTCTCGGCCGAGCAACTCTCTGACTCAGCCCAGATCGCCCGTGCCCTTGGCTACGGCCCGGACGGCCAGATGGAGGAGTTGTTCATCAAGCCCCGCGGATACCGTCAACTCGAGCGGGTGCCCCGCCTGCCGCGCAGGGTCGCCGAGAGCCTCATCAGGGAGTTCGGCTCTCTCGAAGAGATCCTCGAAGCAACGGAGGAGGAGCTCGACGAGGTAGAGGGAGTCGGCCAGGCCCGCGCACGCACCATCCAGC
>DATDKO010000341.1:0-6871 GCA_036519935.1 Rubrobacter sp.
G
Source organism: Rubrobacter sp. (assembly GCA_036519935.1). GTDB lineage: Bacteria > Actinomycetota > Rubrobacteria > Rubrobacterales > Rubrobacteraceae > Rubrobacter_D. The sequence goes on from DATDKO010000341.1 coordinate 2, forward strand.
GCGTCCTTCTCGAAAGCCCTCTCGGCGAGCTCGAGCAGCCAGCTCCGCACCACGCTCCCCCGGTTCCAGAGGCTGCAGATGGCGCGCAGGTCGTAGTCGTAGCGGGACTTCTTGAGGATCTCGAAGCCTTCGGCGTAGGCCTGCATCATCCCGTACTCGACGCCGTTGTGGACCATCTTGGCGAAGTGGCCCGCACCCGCGTCCCCCAGGTAAGCGTATCCGTTCTCCGGCGCGAGGGTCTGGAAAACGGGCTCGACGTACTCAACGGCGTCTGCGTCGCCCCCTATCATCGTGCAGTACCCGACGTCGTAGCCCCAGACACCTCCCGACACGCCCGCATCGAGCCACCTCATGCCCGCGTTCCTGACCTCCCTGGCCCTCGCTACAGAATCCCTGAAGTAGGAGTTGGCCCCGTCCACGATTATGTCGCCCTCGTCGGCGAGCTCTGTGAACTGCCTGATCAAATCGTCCGTCACGTCCCCGGCAGGTAGCATGGTCCAAAGCACCCTCGGAGACTCCTGCATCCTTACGAACTCCTCCACGCTGTAGGCGCCCTCGGCCCCATGCTCGACTGCCTCGTCCACCTTGCCAGACGAACGATTGCCCGCGATCACACGGTGGTTGCCCTTGTCAACGAGCCGGCGCACCATGTTGGACCCCATCCTCCCCATACCCCAGATACCGATGTCCATGTAGCTCCTCCCTTCGGTCGTCGCTAGCTAGTCAGCACGCTTCGGCCTTTCAGCTTTTTGGTGTCGGTTCGCAGCCTGTGCTCGACCGCGAATCACTCTCTTCATGAATCGTGTCTTTGAACAAGTAATCTCCTCGCCTTCCGTTTCCAAGCTGAAATGCTGACAAGCCTGCAAAGCAGGCGTGCTGACTAGCTAACAAGCTGACGGCTCTTGTTTTCGATTTCCTCCAGCAACTCGTTGAAGGGTTCGGCGAACTTCTGGATGCCCTCCTTCTCCAGGATGTCGGTTACGTCCTCGTAGTCGAGACCGGCCTCCCTGAGCCGTTTGAGGAGTCTCTTGGCCTCTTCGACGCCTTCCTCGAGGGTAGGCCTGATGTCGCCGTGATCCATGACCGCCTGTATGGTTTTCTTGGGCATGGTGTTGACGGTCTCCGGCCCGACGAGATTGTCCACATAGATGGTCTCCGGGTAGTCAGGGTTCTTGGTCGAGGTCGAGGCCCAGAGCAGGCGCTGGCTGTTTGCGCCCTTCTCCTGCAGCGAACGCCACCTTGCGCCTCCGAAGACCTGATTGTAGATCTGGTAAGCCACCTTGGCGTTGGCTATGGCGAGCTTGCCCTTGTACTCGTCGGCCCCTAGCTCCTCAAGCTGCGTGTCGGCTTCGGTGTCTATCCTCGAGACGAAGAAGCTCGCCACTGAGTGCACGTCCGAGGGGTCTCCCCCGTTCTCGACCAGCCTTTGGAGGCCTCTCGTGTATGCGCGGGCCACCTCGCGGTAGCGCTCCAGGGAGAAGATCAGGGTGACGTTTATGGACTTGCCGCGGGAGATCATCTCCTCTATAGCAACTAGCCCTGGCAAGGTTGCAGGTATCTTGACGAAGAGGTTGGGCCTGTCGACCATCTCGTGCAGCCGCGTGGCCTCCTCGACCGTGGCCTCAGTGTCGTAGGCTATGTCTGGCTGGACCTCGAGGGAGATAAAGCCATCCCTTCCTCCTGTCTCCTCGTGTACGGGCATGAAGATGTCGCAGGCGTCCTGGATGTCCTTCCTGGCAACCTCCCAGAACATCTGCTTCGGGTCGTCTACTCTCTCGGCCAGCTCCCCCAATTGCTCGTCGTAGAGGTCGGAGCCAGCTATGGCCTTCTGGAAGATGGCCGGGTTGGAGGTAACGCCGACGATCCCGTCGTCTATCATCCGCCTGAGACCGCCGTTCTCTATGTCCTCGCGCGAGAGCTCGTCCACCCAGGGCGCCTGCCCCAGCTCCCGCATCCTCGCCAAACGATCGTTCACCAGTCGCCTCCTTACAGAGCCCATTACGGGGACGGTATTGCATCCCCTTCTATCAGTCTACACCTCGATACCGCTGAGAGCGGTGTGCGAAGGATTGTTCTTCCGCACACCGCGGCTTCAAGCATCAGGTTTCGGGATTGCTCTGCAAACAGAGCAGGTGACGAGAAGGCGATCTCCGACGCCGGCCTGACTACGAGAGAGGCCGATTATCGTCGAAATCTGCCAGGGGGTCTCGGAGACCCGGCTATCCTGCGGTGGGGCGCGACCTCACCCTACAAGATATTTCTGGCTATCAGCGACTTGACACTGAAGTAACGAAATGGAATATCTTCGAAGTCTTCTTCATTGATATCCACCTCTTCGCGCCGGCCGCCGCGCCCGCCGCCGCGGCGGGCCTGTCCACCCCCGCCGCCGGAAGAAGCGCCGTCGTCCGAGTCGCTCCTGCTGCCGAGGAACTGCACGTTGTCGGCGACTACGTCCACCTTGCTACGCTTGGAACCGTCCTGGGCCTCCCAGGTACGGTACTGCAGGCGCCCTTCGAGGAGGATGGGATCGCCCTTCTTCTTGTAGTTGGCGATGGTCTCGCCGAGCTCGCGCCAGGCGGAGATGTCGAAGAAGTCCACTTCCTCGCTGCGCGACCTCACCCTGTTGACCGCCAGCCCGAAAGAGCATACGGGTATGCCGTCGTTGGTGAAACGCAGTTCTGGATCTCTGGTCAGATTACCAGCCAGTACGACACGATTGAAACTGACCACGTCTCTTTCCTCCTTCTCTGTGGTCTACAAGGGTAACAATACAGGAACATTCTCGGTTCTCAAGCGCCACGGCTTTAGCCGGGCGTAGACGGTGGTGCGCTCTTCAACGTTTCGTTGTGGCCACCTTCAGTTCCTGGTCTTTTATGGTGGCGATCACATCCCCGTCCTCGTCGTTACGAAAGATCTTCGCGCCTGCCCTCTGCAGCCTGTCGAGGGTCTCCGGGGTAGGATGCCCGTAGGGGTTGTCAGCGCCACATTGGATGACGGCCACCCTTGGCGGAAAGCGGCTTAGAAAGAGCGGGGTCGATGAGGTGTTGGATCCATGGTGGGTCACCTTCAGGATAGTTAGGGGTCCGGTATAAGGACCGTTCGCCATGTACTCCTCCTCGTTCGCCTCGGCGTCGCCGGCGAGCAGGATGCGTGCCGTGCCGTAGGTCAGTAAGATGGCCACGGAGTTGTCGTTGATCTCGAAGAACAGACCGCCTTCGGCGTCTGTCGGCGGAGCTATGACGTCGGCCCGCACCCCTCCCCAGTCCATCAGCGCCCCGGCCCGCAAGACCTCCGTTCTTGCCCTCTCGTCGCGCACACCGCGCAAGAAGGTGTTGTAAGTCAGGGTGTTGTTCGGATCTCCCGAAACGTAGACGGTCTCCACCGGGAAGGCATCGAATACGTCGAGGAAGCCGCCGATGTGGTCCGCGTCCGGGTTGCTCACCACGATGCCGTCGAGGGAGTCTACGCCCCTGCTGCGCAAGAAGTCAACGACGTTCGGCCCCTCCTCCGGTCGCCCCGCATCAATGAGATAGCTCTCGCCACCGGCCTGCACCAGCACACCGTCGCCCTGGCCAACGTCGATAAAGCTTACGGATAGAGAACCAGAAGGCGGCGGGCCAGGACCACCCCGGGCACCGCCAGTGAGTAACTCCAGCTCCGCGCAAGCAGGGGAAAGCAGGACCAGCAACAGTGAGGCGAGGAGATGAATACGTCCGACCATCGGATGAGTTATCGGATGGTTCCGAGAAACCTTAGGCTGGATCGCTCGGCCCCTCAAGTCTCTCTGGTGTACCTTCTTCGACGGTCCTTATTGCGGTCCGCCGGACACGCCGCTTATCACGCTGAGGACCACGGCCACGACCCCCGGAACCTGTCCGGCCCGGTTCTTACTCTGCAAGCCGAAGTGATGCCGGCGAACTCTATGGAGACGCCATTGATCACGAAGAGGCCAACCCCCGCGCACAGGACGCCGAGGACGCCCAGCACTATACCGGCACTCGCCCGCAATCCTTACTCGCGTCCTTCCGGGGTCAGGCGGTCGATCCACTCGTCGGCCTCGGCGCGGGTCATGTCCTTGAGCGGCTTGCCAAGGCGATTCTCCAGGCGCTCGACGCCGTTCTCGCCCCGCCACTCGACGGCCAGCGTCTTCAGGAGGTCGACCTGGCTCTTGCGCGCCTTCCCAGCCCCACCCCTCTTCGAGGAGGCCGGCTTCTCCGGCTGCCCATTCGGGGTGTCCTGCTCTGCAGCCTTCTGGGAAGAGTCTTGAGAAGAGTTCTGTCTCCCCCCGCGGATAGGAGTCGGCCTGCCGCGCGAGGACGAGCTCTGGGAGGCCGGAGGGGCGTCGTCACCATCGGAGAGCTCTTCGAGGGCGGTCGCGCCGATGTTCACAGCGTCGCGCAGGGCACGGGCTTTCGCCCTAGTCTCGGCCATCCGGATCAGGTGTGGGGCGATGTTGCGCCCGACGTTCTCGGGGCTGGCATCCCCGATGCCTGAAAAACGCTTGCCGTCCTGCATCTCGGCCGTAGCCTTCACGATGGCGACGTTCCCGTTCGACTCGTCGGGGACCTGGATCAGGACTGTGTCTATCCCCGTCAGTCCCAGGCTATGGGCCTCGTCGAGGAGGCCCGAATAGAGGACATATTGCTTGCCCTGACGGGTTATCATGAACTCTTCTCTCACAGGCCGCGCCTTACTTCGGCCTCGCGGTAGTCCTCGCCCTCCAGGGAGATCCAATCGCACATCGCGATGATCCTGCTTGCCGTCCTCTCACCGAGCTGGGCCGCCAGGTCCTTCGGCCCGGTGTTGGAGGTGAAGATGGTCGGCAGCTCCTCCCTGTAGCGGTGGTTGACGATGACGAAGATGCGCTCGCGCACCCACTCGTTCGCCCTTTCGGCGCCGAGGTCGTCGAGCAGCAGCAGATCCGCGTTCTTTACTGAGTCCATCCATTCGTCGATGTCCCGGCCCGGGTCGTTGTAGGCCCCGCGCATGTTGTCCAGAAGCTCGGGCACCGTGACGAAGAGCGAGGGCACCCGCTTCTTGGTGATGATCTCGTTCATAACGGCTACCGCGAGGTGCGTCTTTCCGACGCCCACAGGTCCACAGAAGTACAGACCCCGCCCACCCTCCTGATTAGCTTTCCAGCCCATTATGTAATCCATGACCTTGGCGAAAGCCTTCTGGGTATTCTTGCTGAATCCGGGATCGAAGTTGTCGAGCGCGTAGCCCTTCATACGCTTGCTGAGGCCGCTACGGTCCCTGAGAGTCGCGACCCGCGCTTCGCGGCGCATCAACTCCCACTCGCGCCGCTCGTTCTTCTTCTCGCACTCTGGTGTGCACGGATGGTAGTACCATTCGCCAGGCTTGCCGTACTTCTTCTGGAGGGCCGGCGGGAACTCGTCCCATTCGGCCTGGAGTTCGCGTCCGCAGTGGGGGCAGATCTTATCGTCGAGCCTCAGTACCTCGGCCCCGACTTCTTGTCTATTCCGTTTCCCCGAAGAGCCACTCATAGCCTTCCCGGCGTCTGGCAGCAGCCTGTCTATCCGGTCCACCACTCACCCCCTCTCTGGCTTCACCTATCCTCAAGGCGCCGCCCCTCACGGCCCCGCTCTGCTCGACGAGCCGGAGCTTGCGGTCCTGCTCGAAGCGCTCCACGTCCTCGACGGTCTTCACGCCCCGCTCGACCCATCGCTCCAGGATGCTCCGCACGTAGCCGACCCTGCGCGCGTCGCGCTCGCTGGCTATCTTCAAAGCCTCCCTCACCGCGTCGGGCGTAAGCCCGTCCCGCCCGCAGTAACCGTTCAAGAACTCGAGGATGTGCGGCGCGGGCAATGTCCCCATAAAACGGAAGTAATCGTCGGCCGAGACCCCCTCGGGCTCGGCCCTTATCACCTCGACGTCGCGGTCGGGAAGCTCGTCTTCGCGGGGCCGCTCGTTCGTCTCTGCCGAAGGCGGATGCTCGGCGACCTCGAGCCAGCCGTCCCTACGGACGACGAAGCGGGCTTCGATCAGGGCCTCCAGAGATGCCTCGACGCCCTCCGGCGTGGACCGCAAGAGCTCTGCAAGCTCTTCGATCTCGGGAGCTTCGTTTCCGAGATCGGGGAGGATACGGAGCAGCTCGTAGAGTGCGACGGCCTCGGCCCCGAGGTGTGGCATCCAGCGGACGTAGAGACGGGCGTGGCCTCCCCGCGCCCTCTTCTCCCCCGGAGGTGTGAGCCAAACTCTCTCCATCCTGCAGCCAGTATAGCGGCCAGGGGCTACGCTCTCTACATCTGATTGGCAGCACTTCAGCATTTCACCTTGTAGCGTGTGCAAGCCCTGGCTGGCATGCTGAAAAGGCGGCGCGGCCGCCGTGCTGACTAGCTTACAAGACCCTGGCTGGCGGCGAGCCCGAAGAGGATGGCGGCGGCGCAGAGGAAGACCGTCGCGGTCGCTAGTTTTCTGGAGCCGAGGAAGTAGCCAAGGACCCCGAAGCCCACGCCAAGCGCGCCGGCGGAGATGTTCGTGCCCCCGCCGAGGAACGCGGCGAAGACCGGGCCTACTGCGAGAAGTATGCCGATGGCGCAGGAGATCCAGCCGCCAAGCAGCGTCGCGCGTCCCTCTGGTACTGGATCATTGCCCGCTTCGTCTTCAGGTATCCGTGTCTCCGTGTTTTCGCCCAGGATCCGCTCCCATAGGCCGTGGTCTATCGGCACGACAGAGCGTACCCGGTTTGGGGACTAGTATAATCCCCAACCTGTGAAGTTCGAGCGCGCACTCCCTGGCACAAACGAGGTCTTCCTCCCGGAAGGAACTCTGCGTCGGATCTACGAGCCGGTCTTCGAGGAGCTGGGACGCACAGGTACCGAGAGGTGGGAAGGGAAGCTGCGCGAG
>DATDKO010000342.1:0-3640 GCA_036519935.1 Rubrobacter sp.
AAGCATCCTGCGTGTGTTGCTGATGCGCCCCGCGGGGCGCATGGGCTCGTCTCCCTCGTCGCCGCGAACAAGCGGCATCATGCCCACACCGGTCTCGAAGCCCGAGAGCCCTAGCGCTAGCCGTGGGAACACCAGGAGCGAGGCCCCCAGCATCAAGAGAGGGTTGCCGTAGTTCGTGAAGAGCGCATCCTGCCAGCGGACTATCTTCTGCGGGTGGGTTGCGATCTCGTAGAAGCCTACGCCCACGACGAGGAGGTTCAAGATGAGGTAGGCCCCGACGATGAAGATGGCGATGCCGATGGCCTCCTTGAAGCCCTTGAGGAAGATCGCGCCAAGGAGCGCCAGGAGCACCAATGTGATGAGGACCTCCCGGCCGTGCAAGAAGGACGGCACCAGAGGGTTCTCGACGACGTGGATGGCGGCGTCGGCAGCCGAGAGGGTGATCGTGACCAGCCACGCAGTCGCCACGAATCCCAAGAGGCAGAGTACCAGTACCTTACCCTTCCAGAACGAGAGCAACCTCTCGAGCATCGAGATCGAACCCTGACCATGGGGGCTCTCCTCGGCCACTCGCCTATACACCGGCAGGGCTCCGAAGAGCGTCAAGAGCACTATAAAGAGCGTGGCGATGGGCGAGAGGGCACCTGCGGCCAGCGCCGCGATGCCGGGGATGTATCCCAGGGTAGAGAAGTAGTCCACCCCTGTCAGGCATACGACCTGCCACCAGGGGTGCTGCTCGCTTCGGCCCTCCTTGGCCTGCGGTCCAGGCACGTCCTCGACGATCTCTGCGAGCAACCAGCGCTTGAGTCGGCCGGTTGGGGCCTTCGGCGAAGCTTCGGACCTCGACACTACGCCCCCCTCGAAACCCGGCGACAACGACAGGGACGCGTCCGGCAAGATCCCCCTTCGGGCACCCGACTTACCTCCTTCTTCGCGCCTGCGGGGTTAGCTGTCGGGTTCGGGCCGAAAGAGCTAAGCCCTACGCCAGCCAGGGAAGCCTGGCCGGCGATTCACCCCGAGGACCTACCAGGTCCTTAGTGGGTCCCCCACCCCCCGCCGCCACCCGGGGGCTAGGCGTCTTCTTGGCATCGTATTGTCACCCGCCGGTATACGCCTCGCGTGCGCGATTGTCAACGTTCTCGGACACATTGCAGCGTTTTGTCTGCGTCCCGGATCAAGCGAACGAGGAAGGCCCATACCATCGCTAAGCCCTCGTTACTTCTAAACGTGCCGAGCAACCCCCGGCGGACAGAGGAGCGCGAAATCGCATCACGGAGCGGTTTGTATTCTGTAGGGTACATAACGATGAAACCATGATTTTTGTAGTCGGGGCGAATTCTCGCTACGTGTCCCCTACGGCGACGAGCAGTACGCCAATGTCGCGACTGTCAGGTTGCGAGGCGAGGTGGGCGCCTACGGGGTGACTCTCTGTAGTGTCACCAAAGTGATGTCGTCCTCCTGCTCCCACCTCTCCCCTGTGAAGGAGTAGAGTTCCTCCATCATGAAGTCCACCAGCGGCTCTCCCTCAGCGTGCTCAGCCACGAGCGCCTGCAGACGGGGGAAGCCGAACATCTCACCTTCTGGATTATGGGCCTCGACCAGCCCGTCACTGTAAAAGAGGGCTCTGTCGCCAGCTCCCAGGATGATCTCCTTCTCCTCATAGCTCATGCCGGGCATGAGTCCCAAGGGCATCCCCCTTGCCATTAGCTCCTCGGCATAGCCACCACGCCGCACATAGGGCAGGTCATGGCCTGCGTTGGCATAAGCGAAGTTACCGCTCCTAGGGTCGAGAACGCCGTAGAAACAGGTGACGAACATGTTGGCCGGGATGCGGGTAGCCAGCGCCTCATTGACTCGCTGGAGCACCTCCCCAGGCGAGTAGTCTGAGGCTTGAGTGACGGCCCTGAGCATGCCACACGTGGTGGACATCACCAGCGCTGCAGGCACACCCTTGCCCGTTGCGTCTCCCACGACCAGTCCCAGGCGACCGTCTTCCAGCTCGAGGAAGTCATAGAAATCTCCGCCCACCTCTCGGGCCGGTCGGTAGCTAGGGGAGATTTCCCAACCCTCTAACGCGGGCACCGCCTCGGGGAGCGAAGCCTGCTGGATGCGCCGAGCCACGTGCAACTCTTGTTCGATGCGTTCGCGGGCATGTGCTTGTTGCTTGAGACGTTGCTCACGGGCCTGTATTTCTCGCCTCATGAGGATCGCCGTCGCAACCTGCGAGACGAGGTTTGCGAGGCCGACCACAAATTCGCTACCCGCGCGGATATGTGGGTGGTACGCTGCACGATTCACTGTGTTTCCCGCGATCAGCACACCAATCGGCTGTTTTGGTTCTCCGCCCAGCGGAAATGCGACGTATTCGGTCATCCCCAGGGCTTGCCCAAGTGCAAGCAGGTCGTGTTGATCGCACCCTTCCGCGCAGATTACTCGTTCTGAGTCAGCCAAGATTGGAGCAAGCAGGGGATCATCCACCGAAAGTCGTAGGCCCGTCACCCGCGCCTGACTCTCCTCGTCATAGTATCCATCGTGCGCTTTAACGTAGAAGATGTTCGTCCCGGGGTCGTGCAAGAGCGCCACACACCGCTCGAAACCAAGCTGATACAGGACGAACTGGGCCGCGATCTGGAGGAGCTCACCCAGATCCAGAGTCGCGTTGATCTCCTTGCCAACCTCGTACAGGTGGCGGTAAATGCGGATCTGATCGTCGAGCTGCCCTTGAAACTGATAGAGTTCGTGCTCGGTTCTGACGAGGCGTTTGATTTGGTCAGACAGGCGTCGATTCTCATCTTGTAGGGTTGCCAACCGCTGCTCGACTTGTTCGTCGCGCTTACCCGACGCTTCCGGTGGCCACTCCATCGTCAACTGAGGGCAAGGACAACCGACGTGTAGAGATGACGGTAATTGTGCTCCTCTACCGAGCCAATCTCCCCGATGGTGTAGAAACCCGCCCAAGGCACGTCTGGGCCAACGGATTGCCGAAACCGCCTGAGGAGCTCCTGTTTCTCCTGCTCACGGAACATCAATTTACCTCTGGTCAAACACTCGAACTGGAACACGAGTCTGGGCTTCTCACCCCCAAGTTGCTCCTTGATCTGCCTAGCCATCCGATCGCACCTGGTGGCAATCTTCTCCTTATCTCGGCTCTGAGCCCAGATGCTAATCTGTTGAGCCACCGCAGCTCGTCCGAAGAGATCGCCGTAACAACCACAGAGAAATTGGATTCATCGGCGTTGTCTCCGTCTATCCTGCCCTCCGCCGAACAACCTGTGAGGGGTGCGCCTCCCGTAGTCTCGCGAACCGCACGCAACAAGGAGGGCTGATCGTAGTCGATAGAGGCGAACATGAAAACGAAGTCTGGCTTGGCGATGCCCGCCTTCTCCAGCGCTTGCTCGGCGGCCTCACGACCCGCGATGTTCGGATTATGGTGGCGACTCGTGCCGACGCCGGCTTTAGTTGTCATAAGCGTACCTCCTGCCTGTCGGGAACATCTTAGCTTAGGAAGGTTTGCGCGGCATCTCTCACTCGCGCTGGCAGGCCTTCCCATCGTATCCGTCGCGATTCACCGTCTGTCCTCAGACCGTAGGGAGGTACAGGCGGGGACGGCTCAGCCTTTATGGTCCGACATCGCGACGCC